>JAFUXZ010000020.1 GCA_017470795.1 Paludibacteraceae bacterium | reverse complement strand
CTTTTCGATGATCTCCTGATGTGCGGCTCCCGACCGGACAGTCTGTTCGAAGGGGTACAGATCAACAATCACGAGGTCAATCTGCGGTGTCTCATACTGTTCGAGCTGTGCAATGTCCTGCTCGTTGTCACGCCGGGCCAGTATGCCGCCAAAGACTTTCGGATGGAGCGTCTTCACCCGCCCGCCCAGTATGGACGGATAGCCGGTCAGGTCTTCCACTTTCTGGCACGCGATGCCGAGACTTTCGATAAATTGCTGTGTGCCACCCGTTGACAGAAGTTCAACGCCTTCGTCAGCCAGTTTTCTGATGATTTGTTCCAGTCCGTCTTTGTGGTAGACCGAGACCAGTGCCCGCTTGATTTGTCTGCTGCTCATAGTAGTCAAAAGATTGTACTTGTATTAAGCCTACAAAATTACAAAAAAGCAGCAGAAACGTGTACCCGTCATGCACTTATTTCGCCATAAAAGCATCAATTTTGATGCCGGCAGACCGGCTTCCGGCCCGTTGGTGGCCGATGCTGTTCGGCAGAGGGACGCCTTGGGGTGCTTTTTGTGGGTCGGTGCTTACGCCGGGCTGTTGTGGACTCTCTGCATGCAGCCGGCTGTCTGTGAGCTACTTATAAGCCCGTTCCTGTGGCGTGTCATGCTGTCACTTGGGTTTGTGTGGGGATAAGGATTCCGTGCCGGCGCATCTGTGGGCTCCAGCGGCAGGCATGCAGTCCGGCTGCCCGGAGTCGGCGGCGCGAATCTGTCGTAAGTCATTCGGGCAGGTTCGTCCGATGGTTTCGTGGTGGGTGGTTGGTTCAGGCTTTTTCGGAGCCGGCAGCCCTGAGCGTGCAGACGGTTGCCGTCGCTCTGGAGCCGCCGGTGATGTGCAGACCCGATGAGGGAGGCTTGCTGACGCCGCTGTCGGTGGCAGTACCCGGCTTTTGTCCGTACCGTCAGCCGTTGGCGCATACGGACTGCCCGTTCACACCGGTCTGTCTGACGTGAGACGGCAGGCCTGAACGCGCTGCCTTTCGGTTTGTTCCGTCCTATTTGCCCTGAAGCATGCGGGTCATCAGCTCGTCGTCGGTGATGACGCTGACAGCTTTCTGCACCACTTTGTTGTAGGGCAGGTAAAAGCGTGTCACTCCCTGATTTCCAAAGTAGTAGTTGAGCAGGTTGACGCCCAGGAACTGGTCTGTCATCTGTCGGTCCAGCAGCATGGCGCTCTCGATTGTCGGCTGGAGTTTTTGTTTCAGTGCTTCCAGCTCGTCTTGTGCTTCGAGGTCGAGTGACTCGTAGCGCATGATGCGTAGCAGACTGTTATATTCGTCCATGCTGGCCGTCTTATAGGTGAAATTCTGCTCTTTGACATATCGGACGAAGTCGTTAAACAGCGTGTCGCTGACCTGAAAGCCTTCTGCGCTTTCCGGAGCCGGGTGTGTCGATCCGTAGCGCACTGCGAAGTCGAAGAAGAGCTGTGCCTGCTCCAGATGATAGCTGATGCCGTAGGAGCCGGAGTCGGTCAGGATGATGTCGGGCGTGATGCCGCGTCCGTCGCGCACGATACGCCCTGCCCGCGTCCTGAACTCATGGGTCAGGCTGTCAGGAATCTTTTTGGCCCGTCCCTGCTCGTCGCGATGTGCGTAGTCGATGGCCTGCACGCAGCGTCCGCTCGGGATGTAATACTTGCTTGTGGTGACCTTCAGCTGCCCGTCGAAGCTGATGGGGACAAGGCTCTGTACGAGGCCTTTGCCGTATGTGCGTTCGCCGATGATGACTGCCCGGTCGAGGTCTTGCAGTGCGCCGCTGACAATCTCGGAGGCTGAGGCCGTGTTTTCGTTCACGAGTACGACCAGCTTCATGTCAGGCCAAGTGGGTTGCGTTGTGGTTTTGTACGTATGTTGGCCTGTCTTGCCGCGTCCGCGCACCGAGGTCACCTCCGTGCCTTTTTCTACAAACAGGCTGACGAGCCGGACGGCCTCAGTGATGAGTCCGCCGCCATTGTCCTGCAGGTCTATCACGAGGCGGTCGATGTGGTGTTGGTCTACAAGGTCTTCAACGGCTTTCCGGAAGGCCGCTGCCGACCCGTCGGTAAACTCGCTGAAGGCAACATAGCCGACCTGCGGGGCGATGATTCCGGAGTAGAAGATCGGGTCGATCTGTATCTGCTCACGCTTGAAGCGGAAGGTGAGGGGTTTCTTCTCGCCATATCGGTCGACCTTGACGCAGATTTCCGACAGGGGTGTCCCGCGCAGATGTTTGGAGACATCGCTCACACTCATGCCTTTCGTGCTCACGCCGTCAATCTCGAGCAGCACGTCGCCCACATGAAGTCCGGCACGGTGGGCAGGCTTGTCGTCATACATTGCGCTGATGCACACCTGCTTGTCGGCTCTCTGCATGATGGTGGCTCCCACGCCGCCATAGGTCCCGTTGGTAAGTTGCTCCACAGCATCCTCGTCTTCTTTCGGATAGTAGACTGTGTAGGGGTCAAGGCTGCGCAACATGGCGTTGATGGCTGTCCGGACCATCTGGTTGTAGTTCAGCGTGTCGACATAGGCGATGTCGACCGAGCGCATCACGTCGTTGAAGATGGACAGGTTGCGAACAATGCGCCAATCGTTACTCTCGGCATGTACGCCTGCAAAACACAGCACAAAGACAGCCGCGAGCGTTCTGATTCGTTTCATGATGTTGAGGATTTAGTGTTTGTCGTCCGGCAGTACAACTCCGGGCGGAAGCAAGGGTGCAATATCTTTGCCAAAGGTGTACATGTCGCGCACCACCGTTGACGAGACAAAGGCTTGGTCAGGCTCTGTGTACAGGGCAACGGTCTCGATGCCTGCAAAGTGCAGATTGGCCTCGGCCAGCGTGCGCTCATACTCGAAGTCGGCCGTACTTCGCAGTCCGCGCAGGATAAACCGTGCATCAGCCTCCTGCGCAAAGTCCATCGTCAGGCCGTCGTAACTTTTTACAGTCACGCGCGGCTCGGAAGCAAAGGCCTGGCGGATGATGTCAAGGCGCGTATCCAACGCAAAAAGGTGACGTTTGGATGTGTTCACACCGACACCGATGATGATGTGGTCAAACAGGTCAAGTGCGCGTTGGACGATACGGTAATGACCGATGGTGAAGGGATCAAACGATCCGGGGAAGATGGCTCTGCGTGTCATGTGTTATGGATGAGGATTGAAAAAGTTCTGATAAGGTCTTGCAGGGGCTTCTGTCATCTGGCGATTTTGAGACATAAACCTTCTGTTTCAACGATGAAAACGCCGTTTTTTGAAAGTTCGACCCGCGTCTCCTGCTCATCTGTGGAGCATTGTCGGACGAGTTGGCCGGCGCGGTTGTAGACGCGGACTTCATGTCCGGGAACCGTGTTGTGGATGATGATGCCGTCAGCGCAGTGCTCAACGCGGGGTGACACGGACGGGCGGCCGACGGATTCCCTGCCCGGCACGCCGGCTGCATAGAGGTCGGAGCGAAACTTGACCCACGGGCGGCGTGACGCATCGGCAGCGATCTGCTGCTGGGTCTGCTGTGTGTCATACAGGTCGGCATCTCTGCTGTTGCTCACCATGCGGATGACGATTTGGCTCCCGTATTGTTGCGCCATCACGGCAGCTGGCCGGCAGCCGGTGGCGGTGATGTCGGTCAGGTCAATCGGTAAGCGTGTCACCTGACCGGAGATGACGCTGACGGGTGAAGCGTCAGCGTTCCGCTCACCATTCCACAGATAGAGTGCGAAATCATCGTTGAAATCGGGATTTTTTGCAAGGAGCACATACCATCCTGACCCGGTATGGCTGATGTTGCAGATGGTACGTTGGTCGAGGTCAAAAAGCACCGGCGTGCCAACTTGCGGTTCTGTCTTGCTCCGACCCGTCGGGTCCATCGCAGCCTCGAAGTTTGTGACCGGCATCAGGACGGCATAGCGCCGGTTGGCCGGATTGGGTGACTCTCCAATGTTGGGGACGCGTGGCGACGACAGGGCGATATAAGCCTCATTGCCTTGTGGCGTGATGGTCAGACCGCCGGCACACAGCCCGTCAGATGATGTAGGCTTCCGGCCGTCTGCTGCCGACGCAGTGAAGTCCCAGCCATACCTGTCGCCACAGGCAATAAGGGCCGGGCGCAGTAAGGCAGAGTAAGAGCGGAGTGAAAAACGCATGTTCTGGGCCGTGTCTGTTGTGTTAAGCGCCAGCACACGGTTGTTCTGTTCGGCTGTTTCCCCGTCTTCCCCGTTGCTTAATGAGCCGAGGAGGTAGACCCGCCGGCCTGACGCATAGGCTTCAGAACTCGTACACATGGCGCACACACGGATATCGGCGGGCAGACCATTGACCGCAGAACGGCTCACGTTGTCCGAGGTGGACATAGGGGCACCGCTCTGATGCGTGCTGTAGATGCTGATGGTATTATCCTGTCCGTCAAGGGCAAGCAGATGTGTCTCATCCGGACAGACGGCTGCTGATATGTCGGCATGATGCGTGTGCCAACGGGTCTGCAGCGCATGATGCCTGCCGGCTGTTGCTGCGTAGTCGATATAGTAGACCGGAGAGTGTGACGATTCGTCAACCGACTCGACTTTGAGGACGGTGCAGCCTTGTGCGTGGGGACGGACATGCAGCACGTACAGCCCGTCGGTTGCCGTGTGCGTCATCGCGATGTCCGCAGGGCGGACGACGGATTCGTTGGTCGATGTTACAGCAAAGTTGTGTGAAGAAGATCTGAACAGGATGCCGTCGCCGGCAAGGATGTCCGTCTCATCATCGGCCGAAGCACTGATGCAGCTGCGCATGCCGCTCCCCGCGGCAATCTGCGTCCGTTGGCAGGATGTGCCGGCATAGCAGGCCTGATCTTCGGCGGCAGAGAGCATGGCCTGGGCACAGCTCAACGCTGCTGCGGACATCATGCCGGCCAATATGACGAAACGAATCTGCATCAGGCGCAAAGTTACGAAATAAAGCGTGACATGTCGAAATGCCGACAGGTTGGAGCCGTTGGCGGTGATGGTGCGGCAGCTGTCCGCCCGGTGAGGCATGTTGAAAAAACGGGCAGAAAAAGTTGTGTGTCTGCAATAAACCGGAGAGCAGTGCGTTATATAGTCAGACGAATCCCCAAATCCCCTGATGCCTATGATAGAACACGTTACGCCGTTGCATCAAGGTCTGTTGGCGGACGACATGGAGCTGCCTCCTTGTCCGAAGCAGGAGACGCTGGATGCCATCATGAGGTTTGCCGCGGCTTATCGGCCGATGTTTGTGAAGCACGTACAGTCCGCAGGAGCAAATCTCCGTTAAAAATGAAGCCCGATGCAGTCATGCGTCGGGCTTCTGTCATATAAGCCTGTCAGGTCGGCTGACTGGGTGTGTTTTCCGGCGGAGACCTGTCGGGTGATGACGTCCCGGCGGGTCAGGACGCGGGGAGCACTTGTCGTCAGACGTCGTTGATGCCTGCAGCCTCAGGTTTTGTTCATGGGGTGACAGCGCAGAATCTCGTTGCGGAGCTCGCGAATATCCAGGTGCGTATAGATCTGTGTTGTGCCGACGGATTCATGTCCAAGCAACGCGCTGATGGCCATGATATTTGCGCCGTTCTGAAGCAGATGGGTGGCGAAGCTGTGACGCAGTGTGTGCGGACTGATGGTCTTCTCTATGCCTGCATCGCGCGCAAGCTGGCGGACGATGGTAAAGATCATGGCGCGTGTCAGCTTGCGGCCATAGCGGTTGAGAAATTCTGTGTCTGCATATTCGGGCTTGATGTCCAGCTGCTGACGGTCTTGCTCCCAGAGCCGAAGCCGTTTGAGCGCCTCCCCAGATATTGGCACCAGCCGTTGCTTGCTGCCTTTGCCGAGGATACGCATGTAGCCCTCGTCCGGATAGATGTCGGAACGGCGCAGACTGACGAGCTCTGACACGCGCAGTCCGGAACCATAGAGCATCTCGATGATGGCGCGGTTGCGCTGACCTTGCGGATGGCTCAGATCGATGGCGGACACCATCCGGTTAATCTCGTCGAGCGTCAGTACCTCTGGCAGGTGGATGCCGAGACGGGGAAGATCAATCAGGCGCGTTGGGTCGTCCTCAATACGGCGTGTGTACAGCAAAAATTTGTAGAACGACCGTATTCCCGATATGATGCGGGCCTCCGTACGCGCATTGTTCATCTGTTTTCCGAGGCAGAATACGAAGTCCTCGATGTCCGACATGCTTGCACTGACGGGTTCGATCTGACGGTCGGCACAGTAGTCGGTCAGCTTCTGCAAGTCGGCCATGTAGGCTTCTATCGTGTTGCCGGAGAGCGATTTTTCAAGCGCCAGGTAGGCTTTGTATTCGTTGATGATGGAGGACACAGCGATGCGTGGGTTTGTGGGTCTGTTGATGCCAAGAGCGGTTGTCTGCCTAAAAGAGCGAGACACTCTGCAGAGTGTCTCGTATCTGATAGGGCAGTTATAGGGGTCTGCGTCAACGCAGGATTTTGATCTGCCCGTCGGGTGCGCAGATGAAGTACAGTCCGGTCGGATAGCCCGTCAGGTCTACGTTGCCCAGCGTCTGTGTGAGGAGTCTGCCCGACGCGTTGTAGATGCGCAGCGGCTTGCCGGTGGGGTTGAGCAGCAGCGTTCCCTGCATCATGATATCGCTGATGCCGGGGAGCGTACGCACTTGGTAGACCTCCGGCAGCACGGTGGCCTTGCCCGAAACCTCGTCGTAGTAGGTGTCCTTTTCCAGATAGGTGAACGTATTGGCCAGCAGTTGTTCAACCGGCGAGAGGGCGGTTGTCTGCCGCGTGACGCGGCGCGGAGCCGGCGTCGGTTCCGGCACTGATGCTGACGGGGCGTTGGCTTCAACGTCGATGCCTATCACGAGCACTTTCTTGTAGCCCCAGTTGTGCTGCTCATAGATGCTGCCTTCTGCCGTGCGGCGAATCCAGTTGTCGTCATTGCAGTTGATGGTTTTGACGCTGCCTTCGGCCAGCTGAAGCTTGTCGTCTACGAATGGCAGTTGGTCAAAGAGGCGGTACTTGCTGTAGTCGACGCCTTCTCCGGTGATGCGCGTGAGGTAGTCTTGCGAACCGATGGTGTTGTCGTCGCTCTGCGGCCAGCCGTAGCTGCTGTACTGCCCGTTGATCAGTTCGTACTGCAGGCAGAGCACGCGCTCCATGCCGTCGAGCGATGTGGACAGCTGGCGGTAGACCTCCCCGATGCGTCCGTCATACAGGTGCGGCATGATGATGACGTCATACCACTGCACGATTTCCTGTGCTTTCTCGGCTGCCTTGACCTCCTCGCATAGGATGTCTACATCGTTGAGGGCGTCGCCGTAGTAGTCCTTGGCCGCCTTGTAGAGCAGCGTGGACTGATAGTTCTTGTCGACGTTGCGGTCGAAGAGGAAGGCGGTGCTGCGCGGCTGTAACTGCAGACGGATGGTGTAGGTCTGGGTTTTGGTGCCGTCCTGTGAGGTCACGCTGATGGTCGGGAGCGTGTAGATGCGGGTCGAGGGGTCGAAGGTCGAGCGGCTCATGACGGCAAACTGCCCGCCGTCGCTGATGTCGTCTGAGCCAATCTTGACAGTGGCATACGCGGAGGTGGTGAAGTTGATGACCGACTCCATGATGTTGATCTGCTGTGAAGAGGGGATGATGGTCTCAGATCCGTCTGTCGGGTCGACTGACGAACTGAATCCTTCGATGGAGAAGCGTGTCAGGTCGGCTTGGTCGTTGGGCAGGACGGTGATGGTTTTCGTCACGCTCTCTGCCGCAGCGTAGAAGTTGTCGCCTTTCTGGTCTGCCTGCAGGTCAAATGTGCCATAATCGCTGAAATATACCCGATTGCCATCAACATGCACTCCTGCATCTTCTGACGAGAATGTTGCGGTCAGTCCCGATGTTGCTACCGCGTCTGTAAGTGTCAGCGTGTCAACGATGCTCACCGTTTCCGCCAGATTCTGCGTCCAGGCCAAGGCTTGTTCGCGCTTGGTGACAAGAACAGTGATTGGAATCGACATAAACCGCTTGCCTTCTTCTGATATTGTGACGGTATCTTTCTGTACCCCTTCTTCAAATGCTACCTCACCGGATATGTGAATGGTTTTTGTTTCGAAAGTTCCGCATCCCTCACCGACACTCAACCTGTCAGTTCCTTCTATTTTGACCAGACTGCCCGTATGGCTAACTTCCAATTCCGGATGATTTGCATAATCGAGTATCAGCCAACGATCAAATTGCGTTCCCGTGTAGGTGATAAGTTCGTACTTTGTTGAGTCGGTTGTAAAGTACACGTCGGGAGAGACCTTTATATTGCGGATACACTTATATCCTACGCCACTACCCGAACTGATTTTTATGCTGTGATATCCTTTCCCGGTAATATCGATGTTACATGCGTTGTTGTTCCATGCGCCTTGTTTATATCCTTGTCCAAGAGTGGCATTAAATCTGAAAACTTCTACGCCTGTTCCGGAACAGTCATTCGATTCGTATGCATACACATAACACATACCAGAAGAACCGCCACCAGGCCAAAAGTCAAATGAAAGTCTGGCCGCAGGCGAATTCCATGAGATTGTTTTGTCTTTATGTGCTGAGCCTGATGTTTCTATTGCGAATTCATCCGGTTCGTCTACCAAGAGACCACAATACAGCCCTTGAACAAAAATTGTCTCATCTAAACCGTTTTCGGCATGCAGTGTTATCTCTCCAGTCGTAGCATCGCTTAAAGAGGGTCGGTAGGTTATGGTCAGTTGGTTGTCGCGTCCGGAGCAATTACCGGAGGTGTTGTACACAGATTGAGATATGCTGAACGCAGGATTGTTGCTCGTTACACTAATCAACCCTGTTTGAGAATAGTCAAAAGTTATTTCCTGGCTGCTCTCTTCCTGATTTGCATCGAAAAACAAGTTGCTGGACGAAGGGAATATGCGTGGCTCATCATCCATGACAATTTGGAAATCGAAGACTTGTATATTCCCCCCATTAGTGGAAAACAAGCCACTTCCTGTTGTGTTGGTGTAGAAGACTATATTGGTAGCATCTGGTGAGATGGGAATCTCGTATTGGTTGAAGTCCTTATATTTACCGTCTCCGTCTTTGTTGCTGTTGGACGCGAGAGCAATGCTTTCGTTTAGAGTAACAGACAGAATTTCTAGCTTTTCTTCGTTTACGACCTGATAGACTTTGAACGAGAAGCCATTACTTTTTGCTCTGCTATCCAGACATGTTAATTTGAAACGCAGCAACTTACCCGGAGTGATGATAGAATCTTTATATGAATCAGCGACGAGTTTTTTTTCTTGGTTTCTTAATGTAAACTTATCCGCTTCTCTCGTTTGATTGAATGTATAACACTCTGCCTGAGCCGTGAGGGTGGTGAGAGCCACAAGTGCGAGCAGGAGGACTTTGAATCGGCAGATGCTGAACATCGAGGTTTGCATTTTGCTCATATCTTTCGCTGTTTTTGGTATGCAGTGGCAGGCGTCCTTGTCAGATGACCAAACTACTGCATGTTAGTTATAATCAGCGGCAAAGGTACGCTTTTTTGACATAGGGTGTTTCTGTTGTCGGTCATAAATGCTGTTTGTCCGGTCGGACGTCTGGTGCGTGCATCGATTTTTGGCCGTATGTTGCCGATTTGCGGTGCGATGCTGCATAAGGCTTACCGGAGGCCGTGGCTGTCGGCTACGGTCGGCGGGACGGCTTTTGCGGGTGCGTGGCCGGTGGCGGTGGGTGTGTGTGATGCATGGGGCGGCATGCTGCTGCCGGAGTGCTGCAGGCGGATGCGTTGTGCGGTGTTGGAGCCCGTGGCGGCGGGCAGGCAGGAGGGATTACGCTCGGGCGGGGCTGTCGGCGGCGTCTCACCGGCAGGCATCTGTCCTGTCAGCGCTTCCGGCGCAGGAGCCGGGGCATGTTTTCTGCCGCTGTGCGACGTAAAACGACGCAAAATAAGCCGTTCTGAGCGCATCGCAGAAAAATCGACAAAAAACACGGCGGACACAAATGCCGTCAGAGCCGTTTTCAGCCGCTGTGGCGAAGTTTCCCGTTTTTTACCGGCTGAAGGCCGTCACACCCCGAATCACAGACGGGCGAAAATGTGTAACTTTGCATGATTTCGCCGGAGCCTTGCGAGGGGCTGTGCCGGCGGTCGTCCAACGCATAGAACAACAACACACATACAACAATGAACGAAGAAAACAAACAGCAGCAGGTTGAAGAATATGGTGCGAACAGCATTCAGGTGCTTGAAGGTCTGGAAGCCGTGCGCAAGCGCCCCGCAATGTATATCGGAGACATCAGTCAGAAAGGTCTGCATCATCTGGTGTATGAGGTAGTCGACAACTCAATCGACGAGGCTCTGGCCGGATATTGCGACAGCATTGAGGTACGGATTCTTGAGGGCAACAGCATTTCGGTGCGTGACAACGGGCGCGGAATTCCGGTCGGCATGCACGAGAAAGAGCACCGCTCGGCACTTGAGGTGGTAATGACGGTGCTGCATGCCGGAGGTAAGTTTAACAAGAACTCCTACAAGGTGTCGGGAGGTCTGCATGGTGTGGGCGTGAGTTGCGTCAATGCGCTCTCGTCGTACATGCGTGTTGAGGTCAGCCGCGAAGGTCATGTTCACTGTCAGGAGTACAGCAAGGGCAAGCCGACCAGCGAGGTACACGTCATCGGCGACACTGACCGTACGGGCACGTACGTCCGTTTTCAGCCCGATGCAGGCATCTTCACGGAGACAGAATACCGCTATGAGATACTGGCTGCCCGGATGCGTGAACTGGCGTTCCTCAATGCGGGCGTGCGCATCACGCTGATCGACGAACGTCAGACCGACGAGCAGGGCAATCCGCACACCGAGGAGTTCTACTCGACGGAAGGGCTGAACGAGTTTGTCGACTACATCGAAGGCTCGCGTCAGCGGCTGATTCAGCACACGATTCATATCAGCACCGAGAAGTACGGTTCGCCCGTCGAGGTGGCCATGACCTACGACACCGACTACAACGAGAACATCCACTCCTACGTCAACAACATCAACACCATTGAGGGCGGCACCCACGTGGCCGGCTTCCGCCGCGCCCTCACACGCACGCTCAAGAAGTATGCCGACGACAACAAGATGCTCGAAAAAGCCAAGGTCGAAATCTCCGGCGACGACTTCCGTGAGGGCCTTACGGCCGTGATCTCGGTCAAAGTCGCCGAGCCGCAGTTTGAAGGCCAGACGAAGACCAAGCTGGGCAACAGCGAGATTATGGGTGTGGTCGATCAGGCCGTTGGCGAGGCACTGACCAACTATCTTGAAGAGCATCCTGATGACGCCAAGCGCATCGTCGAGAAAGTGATCCTTGCAGCTCAGGCCCGCGTCGCAGCCCGCAAGGCTCGTGAGATGGTGCAGCGCAAGAGCCCGCTGTCGGGCGGCGGACTGCCCGGTAAGCTCGCAGACTGCAAGAGCAAGGACGCCTCAAAATGCGAACTCTTCCTCGTCGAGGGAGACTCGGCCGGCGGAACGGCCAAGACCGGGCGTGACAACATGACGCAGGCCATCCTGCCACTGCGTGGAAAGATACTGAACGTTGAGAAGGCCATGCCGCACAAGGTGTTTGAGTCGGAGGAGATCCGCAACATCTTCACGGCACTCGGCGTGAGCATCGGGACAGACGACGACCAGAAAGCCCTCAATATGGACAAGATCCGCTACCACAAGGTTATCATCATGGCCGATGCTGACGTGGACGGAGCGCATATCGGGACGCTCATCATGACCCTCTTCTTCCGCCACATGAAGGAAATCATCGAGGCCGGCTACCTCTACATCGCCACGCCGCCCCTCTACCTGTGCAAGAAGGGCTCGCACGAAGAGTATTGCTGGACAGACCAGCAGCGTCAGGCCTTTATCGACAAGTATGGCATCGGTGACGAGCGTCAGATCAACACGCAGCGCTACAAAGGTCTGGGTGAGATGAGCGACCAGCAGCTGTGGGACACCACCATGAACCCGGCCACACGCACCCTGCGTCAGGTCACGATAGAAAATGCCGCCGCCGCCGACTACACCATCTCCATGCTGATGGGCGACGAGGTGGCACCCAGACGCGAGTTCATCGAGCAGAACGCCGTCTACGCCAACATTGACGCCTGACAAGGTATCGCTCCGCCCCGGGCGGAAGGCAGAAAAGTCTCAGGGCCGAATCGTGCTGCATGGCAGATTCGGCCCTGAGGCTTGCTGTATCCTGTCTGTGAATCAGTCCGGCAGATGACCGCGCACCACAACGGGCTCATCGCCCGTGCAGTCGATCACGCTGCTTGGCTCTGTGCCTCCGATGCCTCCGTCAAGCACGAAAGCCACATCGGATCCGTAGCGCTCCTGTATCAGACTCGGATCGGTCATGTACTCCACCTCATGGTCGGCCTCAGCCCGGAGCGAGGCTGTCATGAGCGGCCGGCCGAAAGCCTCGACCAGCTGACCTACGACCGGCCGGTCGGGAATCCGGACCCCTATCGTGCGTCGCTCACGATACAGCTTGGGCAGGCGACTGCTGCCCTCGAGGATAAAGGTGTACGGACCGGGCAGGCATGACCGCATCAGGCGGAAAGTGGCGTCGTCGAAGAGCGTGAATGAGCGAATCTGTGAGATGCTGCTGCACAGGATGGCCAGCTGCGGGTTGCGCTCTCCGATATGGCGCAGCCGACAGATCTGCTCCACTGCATGCCGATTGCCGGCATCGCAGCCAAAGGCATAGACCGAGTCTGTCGGATAGACGATAATCCGCCCCTGCTCCAACGACCGTAACACGAGTCCTAACTGCCGCTCAAGCAGCAAACCGTCGTATAAAGGAAGTAGCATGCTGTCAATGAAAAAATTATAGTCCTGATGATACACTCCCGGGCAGATGCTCCGTCTGGAGTGCCTCAATGGCCCGCTGCACCATCGTGTCGTCACGCAGCCATATCTGGAAGAACGCCTCGTTGCCTAACGCATCACGAATGATGTAGGCCACAAGATGCTGCAGTAGCAGCGGAGCCGACTTGTCGATCTGCTGCCGGTTGGGCTCGACACCGCGCTCGTCGGCGTATGCAACGAAGCGGTTCACGAGGTCCTGACGGAGCAGATACTGCTCGAGCGACTGATAGTCGGTGTACTCCGACAGGCGTGCGCGGTTCTGGTCGACATATTGGAAAGCGAAGTCAATCGTGTAGGAGCGGTTGCTGACGAGGTTGTACCACGCAGTGTACCGGCTGGTGTCACGCGGCACGAACACATCGGGCATAATCCCTCCTCCACCGTAGACCGTCCGCCCGCCGATGGTCTTGTAGACCGTCGAGTCCTGCATCCTGATGCTGTCTCTGTTATCCAGTTCGCCGTGTTCATAGCGGTTCCACAAATCATACAGGTAGTCGTCCTGCTCACCGAGCCGGTAGGGCTTTTGAATGCAGCGTCCGGAGGGCGTATAGTAGCGGGCGACAGTCAGTCTGATGGCTGAGTGGTCGGTCAGTTCGTACTGCTGCTGTACCAGGCCCTTGCCAAACGAACGTCGGCCGACCACAATGCCGCGGTCGTTGTCTTGCATCGCCCCTGCGAAGATCTCGCTGGCAGAGGCAGAGTATTCATCAATCAGGACGGCCAGCGGGGCGTTCTTGAAGCGGCCTGTCCCGTCGGCAATGGCATCAAAGCGCTCATAGCTGCGGCCTTCGGAGTAGACGATCGTCTGTCCGCGACGCAGGAACTCGTTGGCCATGTAGATCACCTGGTCCATCAGTCCGCCGCCATTCTCGCGAAGGTCAATCACGTAATTTCTTGCCCCCTGATTGCGGAGACTTGCCAGAGCGTTGAGGAACTCCGTGTAAGTCGTCTCGGAGAACTTGCTCACGCGAATCATCCCCACCCCGGGACGGATGATGAAAGCCGCATCAATGGCGTGCAGCGGGATGTCGCCCCGGGTGATGGTGAAGGTGAGCGATTCGGCAGCCCCTTCGCGCGCGATGCCCAGCCTGACCGTGCTTCCCTTCTTCCCGCGGAGCGTGTGCATGACACGCTCGTTGGTTACCGTCCGGCCGACGAAGAGCGAGTCATCAACCGTCACGATGCGGTCGCCGGCTTTGATGCCGGCCCGCTCCGACGGACCTCCGCTCACCACCTCAACGACATGCACCGTGTCGCGCCGGATGACAAACTGAATCCCGATGCCGCTGAAACTGCTGCCAAGTTCGGTGTTGACATCGTCAAGATCCTTGGCCGGGATGTAGGCCGAATGTGGATCCAATTCAGACATCAGGCGCATCAGCGTCAGGTCGTTGATACTGTCGGCATTGATGCTGTCTACATAGTTGCTCCGGATGTAGTGTAACACCTGGTCGTACTTCCCCAGAGTGCTCAACTCTTCCTGCATCAACGCGCTGCCGGCTCTCCTGCTCCCGGAGAGCAACAGCCCTCCAAGCATGCCGGAAAGAGCCGCAAAGACGACAATCAGAATAACGAGAACTTTGTCTTTCATCTGCAAGTGAAACATTAGTATGTACAAAACGCACGGATGAACCGGCCGGTCATCGTGCGTCCTGCTGATTCAGGAAAACGGTCTGGATACCTGCGCGCTGAAGCAGTTCAACGCCGTCCATGATGCGGTACTCCTCGCCGTAGACCACACGACGGATGCCGGCTTGGATAATCAGTTTGGCGCACTCCATGCAGGGGGAGGCGGTGACATAGAGCGTCGCGCCGTCGCTGCTGTTGTGCGAGCGGGCAATCTTGCTGATTGCATTGGCTTCAGCATGAAGTACATAAGGTTTGGACACATTGTTTTCGTCTTCACACTGATTCTCGAACCCGGAGGGCGTACCGTTGTATCCGTCGGAGATGATCATCTTGTTCTTGACCAGCAAGGCCCCGACCTGACGGCGCGTGCAGTATGAATTTTCTGCCCATATACGAGCCATGCGCATGTAGCGCAAGTCTAAATCTTCCTGTTTGGACATGGTATGACAATAAATAAACGGTTGTGGTGGCGGCAAGAGGTCTACGCGTTTGATTCCGCGTGAATCAGTTCGGCAGCAAACTGTTTGAGGTTGACCCCGTCGAAGTTGCCCGACGTCATGAACAGCAGGGCCGCATTGTTATAATCGAGTTGCCGCAGGTGGTCCTGCAAGGCCGCCGAATCAGTAAATACACGGACATTCTTGGAGCCAAAGGCCTGTTGCACCTGCTGGACCGTGATAGGCTTGAGCTGTTTGTGCTCAATCACCTGCGGGTTAAAATAGACGAACGCCTCGTCGGCCTGCTGCATCGTCCCCTCATATTGCGGAAGGAAGGCTTCTGTAAGGCTGGAGAACGTGTGCAGTTCCATGCAGGCAATCATCCGGCGAGTCGGATACTGCGTCCGGACGGCCTCGACCGTTGCACGGAGTTTTGACGGAGAGTGAGCAAAGTCCTTGAAAGCTATGGCCGTTGGTGTCTCCGCCACCTTTTCCAGCCGGTTACTGGCACCATGAAACGTTTTGATTGCGTTGTAGAACACCGGATCGCTGATGCCTATCTGATTGCATGCCATTCTGGCCGCATTCATGTTTTGCAGATTGTGTGTGCCGAAAATCTGTAGAGGAATAAGCTGTCCCCGATGGTCAACGTAGGTGATGCCGTCACGAATCTCATGTTTAGGAGTGCTGTAAGGAAATGCGATAAGGTCGTGACGAAGGTTTGACGCAATCTGACACAATTCGGGAGAGTCGGCGCAATAGATGAGCCGTCCCTGATGCTCCATGAGTTCGGTGAACTTACGGAACTGGTCGACATACATCTCAAAGGTTGGGAAGACATTGATGTGGTCCCATGCTATGCCGGTGAGGATGGCGATATGCGGATGATATAAGTGGAACTTCGGGCGCGGGTCAATGGGCGAGGTGAGATATTCGTCGCCCTCAAAGACGGCGATATGTGCCGAAGGACTGAGACTCACCATGTTGTCGAAACCGTCGATTTGCGCCCCAACCATGTAGTCACACTCCATGCCGACGTGTTTGAGGACATGCAGGATCATGGCCGTGGTTGTCGTCTTGCCGTGACTGCCCCCTACAACGATGCGGGTCTTTGTGCGCGTGCGCTCATACAGGTATTCAGGAAAACTATAGACACGCAGGCCGAGTTCCTGCGCCCGTATCAGTTCCGGATTGTCTTTTCGGGCGTGCATGCCCACAATGACGGCTTCCAGATCCGGTGTGATGCGCTCCGGGAACCACCCCATTTTTTCAGGAAGCAAACCTTTGGCTTCAAGTCTCGATCGTGAAGGATCGAAGATCTCATCATCCGAACCGGTTACCTTATACCATGGAATATCGGCCATGCAGAGTGCGAGATTATGCATGGCGGCACCTCCTATTGCGATGAAATGTATCTTCTTCATACGCGATGTGTTTTTATGGGTTGTTGGGTTTTGTGGATTATCCTTTCGGCAATATGGCCTGTTATGGGAGTGCGCGGTAGCGACCGCCCGGGACACTTCGGACAAGGGCGTTGAACTCCATCTGAAGCAACAGGGAAGAAGTGGCGGCAATGGTCATCTGCATCGTTTGCGCAATGTCATTGATATGGATCGGGTCTGACGACTGCCTGAGCAGCTTGACAACCTGCACCTGTTGCGGCGTCAGCGGAGTGAAGAGTTCGGACTGTTGAGGCTGCGGTGTAGCCGCCGGCTCCCAGTTGAGCTGTTCCAGCAGGTCGGCTGCGCTCTCAATCAATCCGGCTTTGTTATGCTTGATGAGTGCATTGCATCCGGCGGCAAGCTCGTCGCCAATCCGTCCGGGGACTGCCATCACATCGCGTCCGTATGAGAGAGCATCTGCCGCTGTGATGAGAGAACCGCCGTGGGTCCTGGATTCGATGACGATGGTGGCATCGGCCAGACCTGCAATAATCCGGTTGCGCTGTATGAAGTTGGCGCGGTCGGGTCTTGTCTGGCTCATGAATTCGGTGACTATTCCTCCGTGCTGCGCCATCTTCACGGCAACCTCGCGGTGTACTGCCGGATAGATGCGGTCCAGCCCGTGCCCCGGTACGGCTATTGTCTGCAAGCCGGCTTCGAGGGCGGCTTTGTGTGCCGTGACGTCTATCCCGTAGGCCAGCCCGCTGACAATGATTGTGTCGGGTAGCATCTTGCCCAGATCACTGATGATACGGCGGCAGTTTTCTCTCCCCCAGTCGGAAGGCTTGCGCGTACCGACGACGCTCAGCACATGACGTTCGTTCAGCGTCATGTTGCCGCTGGTGTAGATTACAATCGGAGCGTCGTCACACTCGGCAAGCCGATAGGGATAGTCCGGCTGGCCGATGCAATAAGCCTTAATGTGATGTTTTTGGATAAACTCCAGCTCTTGCTCGGCGCGTTGCATGGTCTGCGCTGCGCAGATAGCTTTTGCCCGCACGGGACCTATCTCGCTGATGTGTTCAAGCAGAGATTGCTTCTCATGAAAGATTGCTTCTGCCGAACCCACATACCGAATCAGGTTGCGTGCCAAGACGGGACCTATGCCTTGCACGTTAGTCAGCGCGATATAGTATTTGAGTTGGTCGTCCATGGGCGGTGTTTGGGCGGATGCAATGACCGGCGGCAGAGATGTCGGCACTCTTTATCCGCCGGTCATTGTCAGAGGTTTGGCTCACTCCATGATCTTGCGGAACAGCGTACTCATGGCTGTTGCCCGCTGAATCAGCGAATGCAACTCGCTGATGGCGATGCGCTCCTGCTGCATTGTGTCACGATAGCGGATGGTGACGCTCTGATCGTTCAGCGTTTCGTGGTCTATCGTGATGCAGAACGGTGTGCCAATGGCGTCTTGTCGGCGGTAGCGTTTGCCGATGGAGTCTTTCTCGTCGTAGCTGCAGTTGAAGTCGTACTTGAGCAGATTCATCACTTCCTGGGCTTTCTCCGGCAGTCCGTCTTTGCGAACGAGCGGCATGACGCAGGCCTTGACAGGTGCAAGGACGGCAGGCAGACGGAGCACGACGCGCCGGTCGCCTCCCTCGAGCTGTTCTTCCTGGTATGCGGCCGAGAGAACGCTGAGGAACATGCGGTCTACACCGATTGAGGTCTCAATCACGTATGGGGTGTAGCTCTGATTAAGTTCGGGATCGAAGTATTCGATTTTCTTCCCTGAATACTTGGCGTGTTGTGAGAGGTCGAAGTTTGTGCGGCTGTGGATGCCTTCTACTTCTTTGAAGCCGAAAGGCATCTCAAACTCAATGTCGGTGGCGGCGTTGGCATAGTGAGCAAGTTTTTCATGATCGTGGAAGCGATACTTTTCGTCACCCAGTCCGAGGGCTTTGTGCCACTTGAGACGTGTCTGGCGCCAGAAGTCGAACCACTGCATCTCTTCGCCGGGACGGACGAAAAACTGCATCTCCATCTGTTCAAATTCGCGCATGCGGAAGATAAACTGACGGGCCACTATTTCGTTGCGGAAAGCCTTACCCATTTGCGCGATGCCGAATGGAATCTTCATGCGTCCGGTCTTCTGTACGTTCAGGAAGTTGACGAATATGCCCTGTGCAGTCTCGGGACGGAGGTATATCTTCATTGCCCCGTCGGCTGTTGACCCCATATCGGTTGAGAACATGAGGTTAAACTGGCGCACGTCGGTCCAGTTGGTTGTGCCGCTGATGGGGCAGACGATGTTTTCGTCGATAATGATTTGCCGGAGTTCTTTCAGGTCGCCGGCATTCATGGCGTCGCTATAGCGTTGGTGCAGCGCGTCGTGTTTCTGCTGGTGCTCAAGTACGCGCGGGTTGGTCTTTCTGAACAGGTCGGCATCAAACTTTTCGCCGAAACGCCGCGCTGCTTTTTCGACCTCCTTATTGATTTTGTCTTCGTATTTGGCAATCTGGTCTTCAATCAGTACGTCTGCACGATAGCGTTTCTTGGAGTCGCGGTTGTCAATCAGCGGGTCATTGAAGGCATCGACGTGTCCGCTGGCTTTCCATGTCGTTGGATGCATGAAAATCGCTGCGTCGATACCGACGATGTTTTCATGCAGTTTGACCATCGAGTCCCACCAGTATTGCTTGATGTTGTTTTTGAGCAAAACGCCGTTTTGCCCGTAGTCGTAGACGGCTGCCAGTCCGTCATAGATCTCGCTTGAAGGGAAGACGAAGCCGTATTCTTTGCAGTGAGCGACGAGTTTTTTGAAAACTTCTTCTTGTGAAGCCATAGTGTGGTTGGTTTGTTCGTTGTGTGGTTGATGTTGTTATGAATAACAAAGGTACATTATTTTTGTTGATTCGTCCCGATGTGCGGGGCCGGGCGTGTTGTCAGCCTGTTATTGTCCGGTGTGGTTCTGACGCTGTTATTTGAACTGTGCTGCGATGCGTGCTGCGATGTCGGCCATTTGTTCCGGGGTGCGTTGCAGTTTCGGATTGGCAAAGTTGAGGTCGCCTTCCTGATGCAGCGGTACGAGGTGGATGTGTACGTGGGGTACTTCCATCCCCAGCACTGCCACGCCGATGCGGCGGCAGTCGATGGCGGCCTTCTGGGCTTGTGCGACGCGTTTGGCAAACTTCATCATGTCGGCCAGCAGTTGGTCGTCGAGATTGAAGATGTAGTCGGCTTCCGGTTCTGCCAGCTTGGGCACGATGAGCGTGTGTCCTTCCGTAAGTGGATTGATGTCTAAGAAAGCGAAGAAACGATCGTCTTCAGCAATTTTGTAACTCGGAATTTCTCCGTTGATGATGCGTGTGAAGATGGTCATGATAGTGTCTGTTTTTTGTGTGTGTGATATAGTGCAAAGTTGTGCAAGGAGTGGAGTCTGTCACCGGTGGCTCTTACCCTCTGCACAACTTTGTGTGAACTTGCTGTTTTGTCCTGTTCAGATGGATATGTCGAGGATTTCGAACTCCATCTTGCCTGCCGGAACAACCACCTCAACCTTGTCGCCGACTTTCTTGCCGAGCAGTGCTTTTGCAATCGGGGTGGTGACGGACAGGCGGCCTTCTTTGAAGTTGGCCTCGCCTTCTGACACGATGGTGTAGGTCATCTGGGCGTTGTTCTTGGTATTGCGGATTCTGACTTTGGTGAGAATCTGCACTTCGTCAGTCTTGATGCGCGATTCGTCAATGATGCGTACGTTGGCAATCTTGTCTTTCAGCTGCGCGATTTTCATCTCAAGCAGACCCTGTGCCTCACGTGCAGCATCGTATTCGGCATTCTCCGATAAGTCGCCCTTGTCGCGTGCTTCGGCAATGGCGCGTGAGATAGCCGGACGCTGAACGCTCTCCATTTCAGAGAGTTCTTCATGTAGTTTCTTAAGCCCTTCGGCTGTCATGTAGATTACTGCCATATTTCTTCAGAAGATTTATGATGCAAACAGAAAACAACAAGAATTCCGTTTTCTCGCAGGAACTCTTGCAGGCTGTTTGGCCGATGTTATGTTGTTTTTTTCTTTGTTCTTTCCTTTGCCGTCGTAAAGGCCAAAAAACACGTTGGGCAACTTCCCAGCCACCCAACGCCATCATTTTTTAACCTAAACCTTAACTATGAAAAATTTTATCTGTTTCGCGAGCAAAGATACGGAGCGTTTCCGAGATGTGCAAATTTTATCGATATTTTTTTCTGGTCAAAAATGTTATTCCGGTTGCTGACGCCCGTTTTTCCTTAGGTTCTGTGCAGGGGTTAGTAAAGGAAAGAGCGAGACCACCTAGCGGTAGCCTCGCTTTATTTTTGCGGAGAGTGAGGGATTGTCTGTCGACGAACCCTCACCTGATAATCAGAGCGAGACCACCTGACGGTAGCCTCGCTTTATTCTTGCGGAGAGTGAGGGATTCGAACCCCCGGAACGTTGCCGTTCAACGGTTTTCAAGACCGCCGCTATCGACCACTCAGCCAACTCTCCGGATGTTGGTCGCTTTCGGGGCGCAAAGATAGGACATTTTTTTGAATGAACAATCATCGGGCATCGGCCCTCAGATTTTGTTGAGGAGCAGACATTATATAATATGGACTGACGGGGCTGCTGTCTGTCCGGCTTAAGACAAGAGAGGAGCACGGCATGCCGGCACTGTGGGAGGGACGGCGGTGCGGGGGCGGTGCAAGGCTGGCAGTGTGTCATGCAGGGCGGAGGGCAAAAAACAAACGAGACCGATGCTTGCTGACAACGATCTCGCTTCTATAAGTCGGGATGACAGGATTTGAACCTGCGACCTCGCGCCCCCCAGACGTGTGCTCTACCGGGCTGAGCTACATCCCGCGCTGATTGGATTGCAAAAGTAATGCTTTTTATTGAATTGTCATCAACTTTCCGAAAAAAGTTGTGCGCCAGATGTTTTTCGGCCGGTCGGCGTTGTGTAGCGGGCTGTCGGTTCTGACGGCCGTCATTTGTCGCGCTGCATGAGCCTGTTGGCCAGGTCGCGCAGCGGGGCAAGCCGTTCTGCAGGCAGTTGAACCCGTTCGAGGCTGTCGAGGGCCTGTCGCAGATGCTGCTCCATGGCATCAATGCAGTGACGGCCGACGTTCAGGTTGTCGTAGATTTGTGTGACGCCCTGAATTTTCTCCTGTGGACGACTGTTGTTGTCATTGAGGAGGCGGAGCAGTGCCTCGCGGCCGGGTGCATCGGCCAGCCGGAAGGCGGTGAGCAGCATGAAGGTCTTTTTGTTGCACAGGATGTCACCTCCGATGGCTTTGCCGAATGTTGCCGGATTGCCATATACATCAAGATAGTCGTCCTTGAGTTGGAACGCGAGGCCAACGTGGAGACCAAAGTCATAGAGGGCGTCGGCATCCGACCCGGGAGCGTCGGCCAGCACGGCTCCGATTTGCAGGGCTGACGCTATCAGGACGGCGGTCTTGAGCCGGATCATTTCCATGTACTCATCGATGCTGACGTCCGAGCGGGTCTCGAAGTCCATGTCATATTGCTGCCCTTCGCAGATCTGGATGCTCATGTCGGAGAAGCGGCGGAGGACTTCCTTGAGGTGCCTCTCTGCTATGCCGTCAAGTTGCCTGAAAGCGCAGAGGCTCATGGTGTCGCCCGAAAGGATGGCGG
The DNA here is from genome assembly GCA_017470795.1 of Paludibacteraceae bacterium. GTDB lineage: Bacteria > Bacteroidota > Bacteroidia > Bacteroidales > Paludibacteraceae > RGIG4928. The sequence continues at coordinate 14,966 of JAFUXZ010000020.1, read as the reverse complement.
TGTTCTCGTTCCATCGGCGATGCACTGTCGGCTGTCCGCGTCTGACGTCTGCATGGTCCATCACGTCGTCGTGCAGGAGTGTGAAGTTATGAAAGATCTCAAGCGCCATTGCGGCAGGGATGGCCGACTCGAGCGGAGCGTCATACAGGTCGGCAGCCATCAGTGTCAGGCATGGGCGAAGGCGTTTTCCACCCAGCCGGAGCGTATATTCAATCGGTTCGTACAGTCCGTGAGGAGGCAGGCTCCAGTCGAGCTTGTCAATGGCTGAGGCCACAATCTGTTGGATTTCTGTCAGTGTGTGCATAGTCTGGTGCGTAAGGGGCCCGAAGGTCTTGTTTGGGCTTTCTGTTTCTGCTCATGGCAAAGGTAATACTTTTCGCGTTTGCGAACCGAAGGCGGCAATCATCTTTGTGTCCGAATCCGTCCGTTTTGCATGCAGGCATGCTTTCCGCCCGGCAGTCGCTGGCCGTAAAGGGCGGACACAAGCCTTGCCGGGCGGTGTCTCTCCGGGCTTGACATTGGGAGAACGTTTCTGTGCAGGTTGCCGCCCACGGGTCGGCAGCACAGGATGTATTGTGCCGGGCTGGAGCCTTTGGGTGCAGCGTGCGTGAATCTTTCATGGAGACCGACGCCGACGGAGATGCCGTCGCACAACGGTTGCCTGCGTCATTTCCGGCGGTCGGGAGCCTGCCGGAGGCGTTCCGGCTGCTGTTCAGCGGGTTGAATGCCCGTGTCCGACGGGTCTCTGTGAAGCGCCGGAAAAAATACGTATCTTTGCAAACTGATGAAGTTTGCACAAATCATAGGTCATGACAGCCTGAAACAGCGACTGATATCGACTGTTCAGGAGCAGCGCATCGCCCACGCACAACTGTTCTGCGGGCAGGAGGGCGTTGGCAAGCTGCAACTCGCACTGGCCTATGCCCAATACGTCAACTGTCAGCATCCTACCCCAACCGACTCCTGCGGTCAGTGTCCTTCCTGTCTGCAATATCAGCGTCTGCAGCACCCCGACCTGCACTTTGTCTTCCCCATCATCAAGAGCGACAGCGGTCATCGCACATCCGTCTGCGATGACTACCTCACACCTTTCCGCAACATGATTCTGGAACGGGGATATTTCAGTGAGGGCGACTGGTACGCAGCAACATGGAGCGAAGTCAAGATGGGACAAATCTACGCCAGCGAAAGCAGTGAGATACTGCGCAAGCTGAGTCTCAAGTCGTTCGAAGGCGGATATAAAGTGATGATTATCTGGTTGCCCGAGCGCATGAACGAGACGTGTGCCAACAAGATTCTGAAAATTCTTGAAGAACCGTCTGCCAAAACCTTGTTCCTGCTCGTAAGCAACAGCCCTGACCAGTTGCTGACCACCATCGTGTCACGCACACAGCGCGTTCAGGTAGACGCATTGCAGGAGGGTGAGATTGCCGGTGCGCTTGTCCGACGCTTTGACGATGTGGACCGTCAGGCCGTAACGGATGCGGCACGCTTGGCACGCGGCAGTTACCTCCGCGCCCTGCAGCTGATAGAGCAGGAAGACGACAGCAGGGTGTACTTCGAGTGGTACACGCAGCTGATGCGTCAGGCCTGGCTGGTACGTAACCGGCGGGACTATCAGGCGCTTCAGGGGCTTCGCAGCTGGAGTTTACAGATTGCCGACAAGAGCATCAGCCGCAACCGACAGGTGCAATTTCTGCAATACTGTCAACGGCTCACAAGAGAAAACTTCGTCAGGAATCTTCATATCGACGCGCTCAACTGCATGACGGAGCAAGAGTCCCGGTTTGCCGAACGCTTCTCCCCCTTCGTCAACGAAAGCAATATCGAAGGCATCACGGCCGAACTGGCCAAGGCCGAGCGCCAAATAGAAAAAAACGGCAATGCAAAAATGATCTTCTTCAACCTCGCGTTGCAGATGATTATGCAAATCAGATAAAGAAAAGACCTCCCAGAAAAACAGATGAATGACTTTACACTCAATAACGGCGGTTGCCAGATGAATGCCAAAGGGTGTTGCCGCAACTCCGCCCTCAAGCTCAGCACTTTCGACTGGTTGTGTGACCTGCCCGAGAACGTCAGCGAAACCGACCTTGTGGAAGTGCAGTTCAAGAACACGCGCAAGGGCTATTACAACAATGTTGACCACCTGCCGCTGCAGAAAGGGGACATCGTGGCTGTCGAAGCCTCACCCGGACATGACATCGGTGAAGTCACACTGACAGGAAGACTTGTCCTCCTTCAGATGAACAAAAACCACATCACGCCCGACCGTTACGAATTCAAGAAGATCTATCGCATCGCACGCGAACTGGACCTGCAAAAAAGAGCCGAGTCAAAAGCCCGTGAACAGGAAACCATGATACAAGCGCGGCAGATTGCACAGCAGCTCGGATTGAACATGAAGATAGGCGATGTGGAGTTTCAGGGCGACGGAACCAAGGCGATATTCTACTACATAGCCGATGAGCGCGTTGACTTCAGGCAGCTTATCAAAGTGTTTGCCGATACCTTTCATGTGCGCATAGAGATGAAGCAGATCGGGGCACGTCAGGAGGCCGGACGCATCGGGGGATTCGGACCCTGCGGGCGTGAGCTCTGCTGCGCCAAGTGGATGACGAACTTCAACAGCGTTACTACCGGTGCTGCCCGGCTGCAAGACCTGTCGCTCAACCCTCAGAAGCTTGCCGGCCTTTGTGCAAAGCTCAAGTGCTGCCTGAACTTTGAAGTTGACGTCTATAAAGACGCACTCAAAAACTTCCCCGAAAAAAACACCACTCTGGAGACCATCAGCGGAACCTATTACTGCATCAAAACCGATGCGCTCGCAGGACTGGCAACTTATTCAACAGACCCGCGTATACCGGCCAATCTGGAAACGATAACTGCCAAGCGGGCATGTGAGATCGTGGAGATGAACCGGCGCGGTGAGAAGCCCGACCGGCTTGGAGGGGTAAACGCAACGGTCAAGCCCAACGCAGAACCCGCGTATGACTTTGAGAACGTCGTGGGTCAGGACGATGTGACGCGCTTTGACAAGCCGGACAACAAGCGTAACGACCGACGGAATAACAACAGAAACCGCAACCGTGGAGCCGACCGGAGGGACCGGGCGCGCGACAACAGGCGCGAGGGACGCTCCGACGGACGTCAGGATGCTGGCGGAGCGCAGGCGCAAGCCGACAGGAGAGCTGCCTCACATGACCGTCAGCGGGGTGATCGCCGCCCCGACAACAGGCATGGCGGCAATGACCGCCGCAACAAGACCGACAAACAGCAAAATCAATGAAGAAGGTCTGCAATCTGATTCTTGGCATGATTGCCATCGGGCTGAGTGCCTGTGGCGGGCATGGAGTGTATTCGGAGTTCAGGTCCATAGGTCAGGGTGGCTGGGACATGAACGACACGCTGCAGTACAGGGTCGAATGGACGGATACCGTGCAGCCGTACGACGTGATGCTGTATCTCCGTCATACTGCCGACTATCCGTATCAGAACATCTGGCTCTTTGTCGACATCGTCCGGCCGGACAGCTCCGTTGCGCGTGACACGATTGAATTCTACCTTGCCGACGGACGCGGGCGCTGGCTCGGTGACGGAGGAAGCATCAAGGAGATGTCTGTCATCTACAGTGACGGGCAGACGTTCAGGCAAGCCGGGGCCTACACCTACATGATTCGTCAGGCCATGCGTGACACCGTTCTGGCCGGCATCACAGACGTGGGAATCAGCATCGAGTAAGCGGCCGGCAGTGCAAGCCGTGCGTGAGTCATGACCTGATGCAGAGCTGCCGGAGTGCACAACCGGTCAACACTTAACATGGTAAAAAAGACAGAGAGTCCTCGTGAGTAAAAACAAACTTCAGAAATTCGCCGAGATGGAGTCCTTCCGCAACGTTTTCCAGTGTGCGGCAGCAGATCTCGGGACCTCGCGTGACGCTACGGGCATGTGCGGACATTGGAGCGAGCGCTGCTTTAAGAATCAGCATCCGATTGTCCTGGAGCTTGGATGCGGGCGTGGCGAATATACGGTCGCACTGGCCAGAATGTTTCCCGACCGAAACTTTATCGGGGTCGACATCAAGGGCGCACGGATGTATCACGGCGCACGGACGGCTTTGGAGGAGGGATTGGAGAACGTGGCATTCCTGCGCACCAACATAGAGTTTATCGATCGCTTTTTTGCACCTGATGAGGTAGATGAAATTTGGATCACCTTCCCCGATCCACAAATGAAGAAGGTCACCAAGCGGCTCGTTGGCACGACGTTCCTCCAACGTTACCAACGATTCCTGAGAGACGAGGGCCTGATACATCTCAAGACGGACAGCCCGTTTCTCTATGCCTATACGGAGGCCATGCTGCAGGCCAACAGTTACAGGGTGGAGGTGCAGACAGACGATTTGTATCGGACGCTCCAGCAGGATCCGATACTCTCCATACAGACTTATTATGAGCAACAATGGCTCAGCCGGGGGCTGACCATCAAGTATGTGCGGTTCGCGCTTGCACACCGCGACCATTTTGTTGAGCCTCAGGTGGACATAGAGCGCGACACGTATCGCAGTTATGGGCGCGGACATGTCCGATCAGATCAGGAAACAGCATGAGGTGCAGGGTGCTATGGCTCAGATGAATCTCAAACCGGTCTGCTCGCTGGATGAACTTTCGGTGGTCTATCGGGAGTCGTCACGTTGCCGGCGCATTGTGGTGAAGATAGAAGCACAGCGGCTTGAGGTTGTGTATCCGCCATCCGCAACGCGGCAGCAGGCAGCATCGTTTCTCGTCGGAGCGGCACCGCAAATTCTTGACAAGGTCAACCGTCTCCGCAGTCGGCAGCCGTTGCAGCGGCAGGAGTGGACCTTCCGGCCTGATGTCCCCCTGCACACACAGGGTTTTGACGTGTGTGTCGAGCCTGTTGACGGGATGAGGCATATTGCCTATCGGCGTGAGCGGGATGTGCTCATGATTCGCTATCCGAAAGGAGTTGATCAGGCTGTTCTGCAACAGCAGTTGGGACAGATTACACGCCGATACCTTGTGGCGGACGCGCGGCAGACCCTCCCCGTGCGCCTGGCTCAGTTGTCGCGACAGACGGGACTTGAATACGCATCGGCCGGTGTACGCTGTGCGCGCACGCGCTGGGGGAGCTGTTCGTCTGCGGGGCATATCAGCCTTTCGGCATACCTGAGGTTACTGCCTGCCGAGCTGACAGACTTTGTGATGCTGCATGAGTTGTGTCATACCCGTTACATGAACCACGGGCCGCAGTTCAGGGCACTCCTTGACCGGCTGACGCAGGGTCATGAACGCGAACTGACGCGCCGGATAGCTCAGTATCATCCGCCTCGCTGGTAAGAATCATAATCATTAAACCATATAATCTATGTACAATCAGAATGAATACTCCGTTGCCGGCAGCGAGCAGAAGCTCGCAGCGGCTTTCCCTGTCTTGATGCGCAAGGTTTATCTCTGGATGACGCTTGCTCTCGCCATTACGGGCGTGACGGCCTACATCGCTTCGCAGAGTCCGTCGATTATGGTCGCCATCTACTCCAACCGTCTTCTCTTCTGGGGCTTGCTTATTGGTGAGATTGCCCTCGTATGGTATGTGAGTGCACGTATTGACCGTCTGTCTCTCACGACTGCCACCCTGCTCTTCGCCCTTTACTCCGTCCTGAACGGGCTTACCCTTTCGTTCATCTTTCTTGCCTATACCGATACTGTCATTGCCAAAGCCTTCTTCTGTGCTGCGGGTACATTTGCCGTCATGTCGGTTGTCGGATACGTGATCAAGCGCGATCTTTCCGGCATGGGGCGCATATTGGTCATGCTGCTGATTGGACTCATCATCGCAAGTGTTGTCAACCTCTTCTGGTCGAACGGCACGCTGGATATAATCATTACCTATGCCGGTGTGCTGATCTTCGTCGGCCTGACAGCATATGACACACAGAAGATCAAGCAGATGCTCGCCGGAGCTGACGATGCATACGATTCTGTGATGCAGAAAACCGCTCTGCTGGGTGCGCTCTCACTCTATCTCGACTTCATCAACCTCTTCCTCTACTTACTGCGTATTTTTGACAGAAACTAATACAGAAGGAGCCTGCTATCTCAAGATGCAGGCTCCTTTTACAAATCCAATCCAGCCATGCAAATCATCAATCTATCTGACCGCCCCAGTGTTCTGGGGCAGTACCTGAAAGAGATCCGTTCTGTCGACATCCAGTCAGACCCTCTCCGATTTCGTCACAACATAGCGCGCATCGGGTGGCTGATGGCCTATGAGATCAGCCGCACGCTGCGCTACACGGCCCAGACAGTCCGTACACCACTCGCCACGACCACCGTCAGCGTACCTGCCGACGCTGTCGTACTGGCAACGATTTTGCGTGCCGGTCTGCCGCTGCATCAGGGCTTTCTTGACGTGTTCGACCGCGCCGAGAACGCCTTTGTGTCGGCTTTTCGTGAGGAGTCGGCCGACGGCCGGCTGTCTATCCATGTGGAATACAAGGCTGCGCCCGACCTGAACGGCAAGACCCTGCTGCTTGTCGACCCGATGCTCGCTACCGGAGGCTCAATGCACCTTGCCTATGAAGCCCTGCTGCAAAACGGCACACCAGCACACCTGCATCTGGCATCTGTCATCGCCAGTCCACAGGGTGTCGACTTCATCCGCAATCGCTTTGCCGATACGGACGCAACGCTATGGGTGGCCGCCATGGACGAAACGCTCAACGACCAGGCCTATATCGTGCCGGGTCTCGGCGATGCAGGCGACCTTGCCTTCGGCTGCAAGCTCTGATTCGCCGGCCTCGGAAAGCCCTCCGGACCGTGTGTTTTTGATGAAGAAAGCGCGAATCACTTGCAGGTTCAGAAAAAAGTTGTACCTTTGCACTCGAATCGCGGAGTAGAGCAGGGGTAGCTCGTCAGGCTCATAACCTGGAGGTCGTTGGTTCGAATCCATCCTCCGCAACTATCGGATCGGAAGCCGTCAGGGCTTCCGATTCTTTTTTACATCCGGCGGTGCTGATAGGGCCTGATGAATCCGCACACCCGAATCCGGCGGAGACGTTCACACACAGGCCTTACGTCCCGGTCAAGACAACCGGTGACAAGCGTACAGACAGATACTGCCGCCTCAGCGCCGTCAGCCGACATGCTCGGGATGTTGTTGCGGGGGTCTGATACGGCAGCGTCGCACGGCCGCACACCGTGTCAGCACCTGAATCCGACCTGCTCTCAGCCGCTCAAGGCATACGGGACGCCGCAGCAGGCGGCGTTGGCTGCACACAATGTTTTTCCCTCATAAAACCCGCTTGGATTACCATCGTCCGACATGCCGATAAGGGCCGTTGGGACTTATAAATTGCGCTCAATAAGTGCAACTTGCACACAATATGTAAAAAACTTACTACCTTTGCAGCCGAAAGACGGGAACGCCCGAAAACCCAGAACAGAGTAGGGACGAATTTAATGTTATTTACAAACGTATGAAGAAAATGTTACTCATCGCTGCAATGGCGCTTGCTACTGTTGCAGCCAATGCACAATGGTGGGTCGGTGGTTCACTGGGTTATACCTTCAACACAGAGAACGACAAAAACACGGACACAAAGGTCAATACGCATGACTTCACGATTGCTCCTGAAGTTGGTTACGATCTGAATGAAAACTGGTCGGTTGCTGCTGCTATCGGTTACAATTACCACGGTAACAGTGACGCTAATAACACCGGTTTGTTCATCAAGCCCTACGTTCGTTACAATGTCATAGAATTTGGCCCGGTACAATTCTTCCTTGACGGCCAGCTGGGTTACGAGTATGCAACAAACGCTGTCAACACCAAGACGAACACCTTCGGTCTCGGTGTTGCCCCCGGTATCTCTATCGCTGCCGGCGAAAACCTCGGTTTCGTGGCTCATCTCGGCCAACTGGGCTGGAACTTGGAGAGCTACAAAACTGACTTTCCGGGAGCAAAGAGCGTCGTAACCAATAGTTTCGGTTTTGACTTCACGTCATACAGCCTGAACATCGGCGTATACTACAAGTTCTAAACAGAGCGTCATAAATCCGTCGGCGGCTGCTTCCAGATTCGGAGGCAGCCGCCGATGTCGTTCGGACAGGCCTGTCGCCGTGTCGTTCCGGGTTTTATGGTTCGGCTTTTTGTTGTATTTTTGCAGAGTTATTGCCTTTCTGTCCAAGCGCTTCTCCGACAGCATTGGTCACGGAAGTCCTTTGTCTAATCAACAAACCCAGCAGAGCGCATGTAGCATCGCGCTCGTCGTGGCAGACATGCCCAACAAACACAAGATTATCAACGACCCCGTCTTCGGATTTATCAGCATTCCAAATCGGATTCTTGACGTGGTGCAGCACCGCTATGTGCAGCGGTTGACCCGTATCAGACAGTTGGGACTTTCATGCTATGTATATCCCGGGGCGGTGCATACGCGCTTCCTTCACTCCATTGGAGCCATGCATCTGATGGGCGAGGCCATCACGCAGCTCCGCGCACAAGGACACGAAATCTCAGCCGAAGAAGCAGAGGCTGCACGAATGGCCATCCTGCTGCACGACATCGGTCACGGACCTTTCTCACACGTGATGGAGCACTCGCTGGTCAGCGGCATCAGCCATGAAGAAGTGTCTTCACTGATGATGCAGCGCATCAACAGCGATATGAACGGGAGGCTCGACATGGCTATCAGCATTTTCGAAAACCACTATGAGAAGCCGTTCTTGCATCAGCTCGTTTCCAGTCAGCTCGACACCGACAGACTGGACTATCTGAGCCGTGACAGCTTCTTTTGCGGCGTGAGCGAGGGAATGATTGGCTCTGCCCGCCTGCTCAAGATGCTCAACGTGTCAGACGACCGGCTGGTCATCGAGTCAAAAGGTATCTACAGCGTGGAGAAGTTTCTGGTGGCTCGCCGGCTGATGTACTGGCAGGTATATCTGCACAAAACATCCGTCGGGGCTGAACAGATGCTCCTTCACATCATGCACAGAGCCAAAGAGCTTGCTGCGCGTGGAGTAGAGCTCTATGCCACACCGGCCCTGCGCTATTTCCTGTACAACCAGATAACGGAGAACGACTTCCGCACCGACGAGCAGGCCCTGGCGATGTATGCCGCTCTGGACGACTCTGACTTGTGGTCGGCCATTAAAGTATGGACAACCCATCAGGATAAAGTCCTCTCACTGCTCTGTCAGGCCTTCATCGACCGCAGGCTGTTCAGGGCAGAGACGCTTCAGGCTCCGCCCGGCAGGGAGCAGACAGACCACTTTGAGCGCATCTGCACACGCCAGCTCGGCATTGACGCAGCCGATGCGCACTACTTTTGGGATCTGCATACTGTTACCACAGACACCTATCACGCCGATGACGAACGCATCAACATCCTGATGAAAGACGGGTCTGTCTGCGACATATCCGAGGCATCAGACATGCTCAACATCGACGTGCTCACGCGCAAAGCCACAAAACTTTTCTACTATACCTGGCGACTTTAACAACAACACACAACCCTGTCAACCCAGTATTTATGCAATTCACAGCCAAACAAATAGCCGAATTCCTGCAAGGCGACGTAGTCGGCAATCCGGACGTAACCGTGAGCGACGTATCACGCATAGAGGAAGGACGCCCCGGAACGCTCAGCTTCTTGTCTAACCCCAAGTATACAGAACACGTCTACACGACCAAGTCAAGCATCGTGCTGGTCAATCGTTCGTTTGAACCTCAACATCCCGTGCAGGCCACGATGATACGTGTAGACAACGCATACGACTGCCTTGCGCAGCTGTTGCAACTCGTCGAGGCGGCTAAACCAAAGAAATCGGGCATATCGTCACTTGCATACATCAGTGAGACAGCACAAATCGGCAATCAGGTCTACATCGGGCCATTCGCCTATATTGGTGAGAACGTCAGCATTGGTGACAACACACAAATCTATCCGCATGTGTTCGTCGACGACAACACCACCATCGGTCAGGATTGCATCATCAAAGCCGGCACGCGCATTGGTGACGGCACGCAGATAGGCAATCGCGTCGTAATGCAGGCCGGTGTAGCCTGCGGTTTTGACGGATTTGGCTTCGCACCCAAAGAGGACGGCACATACGACAAGTTGCCGCAGGTAGGCAACGTGGTGATAGAAGACGACGTGGAGATTCAGTCGAACACCTGCATCGACCGCGCAACGATTGGCAGCACAATCCTGCGCCGCGGCGTTAAGGTTGACAACCTGGTGCAGATTGCCCACAACGTTGAAGTCGGTGAAAGCACGGTGCTCGCTGCCCAGAACGGCATTGCCGGCTCGACAAAACTCGGTAAGCACATCATGTCGGGCGGAAAGGTCGGGTTCGGCGGACATATTACCGTGGCCGACAACTGCGTCTTTGGGGCATCCAGTTCGATAGCCAACAACATCAGACAGACGGGCGCCTATCAGGGACTGCCGGCCATTCCCATCATGACCTTCCGCAAGTCGGCCGCCGTCTACAAGAATCTGGCAGACATACAGCGCATCGTCTATGACTTGAAGCGGAAGATGGACCAACTCGATTCTGAAAAATAAACAATTACGATACAATCCCACATGAGAGAGAATACCATTAAGCAAGCCTTCAGTATTGAAGGCAAAGGTCTGCACACGGGCCTTAACATCCACTTCACATGCAAGCCCGCACCGGCCGGCAGCGGCATCCAGATCTGTCGCACCGATTTGGATGGCTGTCCGACCTATCCGGCGGCGGCTGACTACGTCTCCGCTACCAGTCGGGGAACAGTACTTGAACGTGGTGCCTGGCGCGTCAGCACAATAGAACATTGCATGGCCGCCTTGTATGGCATGCAGATAGACAACTGCCTGATAGAGGTTGACGGACCCGAGTTCCCAATACTTGACGGATCGGCACAGCCCTATGTCGACGCCATCCTTCAGGCCGGAGTTGAAGAGCAGGACAAGGAGCGCGATGTCTTTGTGGTCAATCGCCCTATTGAATATGTAAATCCAGAGTCGGGCAGCCGCATCCTGATTTTGCCTGACAAGCAGCTCAGCGTGGATGTGCATGTGGGCTATGACTCTGACGTGTTGCGCAATCAATATGCCTGCATACAAGACATCAGTGAGTTTGCATCCGAAGTCGCGCGTGCGCGCACCTTTGTGTTTGTCCGTGAGATTGCTCCGCTGCTTCAGGCAGGACTCATTAAGGGCGGTGATCTGAACAATGCACTGGTCATATACGACAAGGAGGTCTCTCAAGCCGAGCTGGATCAGATTTCCGACCTGGTCAATCAGCCTCATATCAAGGCGGAGCGTTTCGGCTATATCAATACGACGCTTCATTTTGACAACGAGCCGGCGCGCCACAAACTTCTTGATCTGCTGGGCGACCTGGCTTTGGTGGGGAAACGTATTCAGGGGCATATCATCGCATGGCATCCGGGGCACACAACCAACACCGCCCTTGCCAAGCAGATACGTCGCCAACTGAAACATCTTGATGTCATGGAACCTCACTACGATCCTGCCGAGAAACCAATCTATGACATCCACGACATCCGCCGTCTGCTGCCTCATCGCTACCCGTTTGCTCTGGTCGACAAGATTATCTATGTGTCAGAAACGGTGATTATCGGAGTGAAGAATCTTACCATTAACGAACCTTTCTTCCAAGGGCACTTCCCCGACGAACCTGTCATGCCGGGCGTACTGCAGATTGAAGCCATGGCCCAGACGGGCGGTATACTCGTGCTGCATGACAAGCCCGATGCCGAACTGTATTCAACCTACTTCCTGAAGATTAACAATGTTAAGTTCAGACAGAAGGTTGTTCCGGGTGACACCGCCATCTTCCGGTTGGAGCTGATAGAGCCTGTACGCCGTGGCATCTCCACCATGCGTGGCTATTGCTTCGTCGGCGGCGTGATTGCGTCTGAGGCAGAGTTTACTGCGCAAATCATCAAGAACAAAGGATAGGACATCGTTTTTGCGGTGTATCGCATATATTAAGGGGCATCAGAGTTCGGTCTGATGCCCCTTGATGTATGTGTGTCATTGTCTGTTAGAATCCGCTATACACAACGCTGAGTTTGAGCGGTTGATAGGTGTTCTTTGCGCTGCGTACGGCTACTCCGGTCATTTGCATCTGGTGTTGAATGTTGGTCACACCAGCACCGGACGAAGTGCTCGAGGTGGCGACGCTGACCGGAATAAGCAGCAGGCTGACAGGGTCGTCGTTTTGTTCTTCGATGGCTTGTTCGATGATTTCGCCAAGGTCGTACTGATAGACATAAGTGTAGCCGGAGGCTGTGTTGTCGGCAACGGCATTCAGGTAGGCCAGTATGGCATAGCGGTCGTTCAGCGGCAGGCGGCTGTTGAAGAAACTGCTGACTGTGTCTTCGCGAACGAGGAGCATGGCTTGTGCAGGCTGGTATTTGTCGTCAGCGCTGATGTTGACTCCTTCTACCTGAAGCATGGCGTTGTTGACGAACAGTTTGCGTCCGCCCATCTTGCTTTGTATGCTTTGCTTGATGTGTTTCATCGGCAGGGTGACGCGTGTGTAGATGCCGGCTGGAGAGACAATGTAGTTAACGCTGTCCGTGCTGTTGAGACGGCTCATCACGGCGGCTTTGTCAGGATGGCTGATGAGGTTGACCTGACGGACTTCGGAGTTTGCCGGGAAGACGCGCGTGTCTTCGGCAGTGCCGGAGGTCCCGTCCGTGCGCGTATAGCTGAAGTGATAATGCAGAGCGAGGTCTATCTGAGACACGTTGAGCATGGCTGCGGAGCCATAATCGCATGTCAGGTACAGTCCGTTGAAGTTTTGATTGAAGTCTTCCTGCGTCTGCATGTGTTGCCTGCTGGTGTTGAAGAAGCGTTCGGCCCATTCGGCAGAGGCTCTGATGCGGACGTAATAGACGTATCCATAGGTTCCGTAGACGGAGTCGGTGGGGTTGAGCGGGCTGATGATACGCTGCCCGACGAGGGTGGAATCGGCCAGACTGCAATAGTCGGCGAGGTCGAGGTTGGTAGGGTAGCCGGTAGAGTAGCTGAACGTGCCGCGGTCCATCTGGTATGCAGACAGCCGCATGGCTGTGTTGGCATATCCGAAGTAGGAGTTGTAGTAGATGAACAGTTCGGCAGAATCGACTACGGCTCCGTCAGGATACTGATAGCCTTCCGGGCAGGCCAGCTGCATGAGCAGGTCGGCATGGGTAGTGCCGTATTCGGAGTCAACATATCGCCCGATGAGGAAGGAGTCCGTGCGGGCATAGATGTAGTCGTTGGCTACGTTGTCTGACTGAAGCATGAAGGTGTCAGCAGCCACGTCAATGCCGTCGGCCTGAGGTTGTATGCCCTGACCGACGGACGACAGGTTTTCGTTACACGAGCAAATGATAAACGCAACAAGTGTCGAAAACAGGGAAATACGAAACTTTGTCATGTAAGAAAAACAATGTTGCGCTGAACCCTCGACGGGGGCACATCGCATGTGTATGTTTGTTTAATCGGCAGTTATCAGCGAGTGAAAGAAGTCGACATAGGCCTGCTTCTGCTCAAGGGGCGTGTATGGCATGACGGGCAGGTTGCGCTGCTGCGCATACTGCAGCAGTTCTTCATTGACAGACTCGGACGTAAGCATTACAGCGTCAGAATAATCTATCGCAAGGCGCATCAAAGCGTTCAGACTGACCGGCCCTCCGGCAACTTGCTTCAGGTCGTCAGGCTCCACGCCGTCAACCAACGACTTCTCTGCAAAATGTTCGTCAAGCTCGGCCGGCATCGCGATGTCTGTCAGCGAGTAGACGATTTTTGAGTTGCGGAAGAACGGGTCGTCCTGATAGGCACGCTTGATGTATAGCGGAGCGAGCGCTGACATCCAGCCCTGACAGTAAATGATGTCAGGAGTCCAGCGTAGTTTCTTAACCGTTTCCAATACACCGCGTACGAAGAAGATGCTTCGCTCGTCATTGTCAGACTGCGACTTGACAGGCTCGTCAGAGCGACGGCGATGGAAGTAATCTTCGTTGTCAATGAAGTACACCTGTATGCGCGCCGAAGGGATGCTGGCCACCTTGATAATCAGCGGATGGTCCGTGTCATCAATAATCAGGTTCATGCCCGACAGCCGGATGACCTCATGCAGTTGGTTGCGACGTTCGTTTATCTCACCAAACTTTGGCATGAACGTACGTGTCTCAAACCCACTCTCCTGAGCCGTCTGGGGCAACATGCGACCCAGCAGCGAGCGAGGCGTTTCTGACAAGTAGGGGGTAATCTCTTGCGAAATGAACAGGATGCGGCGTATTTCTTTCATTATCTCAGATAACTTATGGTTGTTCCTTTGTGCAGACAAGCAAGATGAATTGCTTCACATGAGGGTTTTCATGGGCATAACACAACGCATTTTACTAATCTCCTGCAAAGATATAAAAAAAATCGCCAACATAACCAAGCGTTATACGTCCATTTCTGCATGTTCGTTTGCAATTTCTGACAATCCCGCCGCCGATTGTTCTTACTATTTATATATAATGTATGTCGAGCCGGCAGAAAAGCACCGCCAACGTTTCCTTTTATTCATATCCCTCGTATGTCGGTGGAGGGGTCTGTTGTGGCTGCGTGTGTCTGTTGTCGTTGCTGTTTGCTGATGTTTCTGTGTGTTGTTTTCTGTTGTTTTTGGTGGTCGGTAATCTTTCCGTGCGCTGTTTTTCTGCCGGCTTTTTTCGTGGTTGCTTTTTGTCTTTGGCTGTTCCTGCAGGGCGTTGTGTGCGGTTTTTCCTTGTGCTGTTCATTGTCTGTTGGCTGTGTCTGGGGGTATGCTTTGTGTGTTGTTGTGCCTGTTGGCTTCATGTGTGGCTTTGTGTTGTGTTTTTCCTATGTTTCAGGTTATCAGTCCGTTGTATTTTTGCGTGCAAATTTTTTGAAATTTTTTTCTGTTTTTGTTTGG
>JAFUXZ010000173.1 GCA_017470795.1 Paludibacteraceae bacterium | reverse complement strand
GTTGCCGCCTCTGTTATGCTGCCCGTCAGACTGTCGCCATCTTGAAAACGGGTCTGGGGCGAGTGAGGCATGAGAAGCCTGCCGGCAATGCACCACTACGTTGCGGCAAGCGCAAAGATGCTGATGCGGACGTCCGTTGCGGCCTGTAGTATGGCATGAGCACAGCTCTCTATGGTCGACCCGGTGGTGACCACGTCATCGACTATCAGGATGTGCTGCCCGCTCAACGATTCGGGATGTATGACCCGAAAGATGTCGCGCGTATTCAAGTAGCGCTCATAGCCATGCCGGGCAGTCTGGGTCTCGTTCTTGACTGTGCGTATCACGCTGCGCTCGTCAATGGGTATCTGCATAATCTGCGACATGCCGCGTGCGATGTACAGACTCTGATTGTATCCCCTCCGGCGCAGGCGGGCCGGATGAAGCGGTATGGGCAGCAGCAGCGTGGCGTCGGCATACACCTGCTGCAGCTCTGCGGCAGCATAGCGGCCTAAGATTGTCCCGATATGCGGGCGATGATGATACTTCATCAGGTGAATAGCCTCCCGATATCGTGATCCTTTCTGAAAAGACAGGTAGGCCGTTGCGTGCTCATAGGGAATCTTGCCGTCAAACCGCTGTCCGACCGCATTGTCCTGTTGGAAGTGATAGTTGGTTGTAGGAAGATCACTCAGACAGTGCAGGCAGATTTCCTGCTCATGACTGTTGAGTGGCGTCTCACAGCAGGCGCATGTGCGTGGAAACAGGATGTCAAGCAGAGAGAACGACACGGCTTAAAATCTGTCATTGTCAGTTCAGGATGCTGGTGAGAACCGTCGTCCCGACAGCCTGAAGCGTCTGGAGGTCAATGTTGTCCATGTTGTCGTTCAGCGTGTGCCAGTAGCTGCCGAACCCGGTTGGAGTGTCCGGATTATAGTGCACGATATCGATGCATGGGATGTTGGCAATCGTGTTGATGAAGTAGTGGTCGTCTGTCAGCGGGCTGGACTCCTGGTCGATAAAGTATCGGTCATAGCCGAGCCGCTGGCCTGTCTTCCAGATCTTTTCGACAGTGCTTGCTGCAAAGTATGTTGAGAAATACTCACGCGGAAAGCGGGCATCCTTGGCTCCAACCATGTCGAGCAGAATCGCATATTGCGCACGGTAGTTGAATCGGTGCGGCGCGTGCGACCAGTGCTGCGATCCCAAGCACCATGTGGTCTCGTCGTGTGGATGACTGTCGTCAAACTGAGGCGTACCCATGTCTTCCGCATCAAACAAGATCAGGTCAATGCCCCGTGGCGTCTGCATGGCGTGAAGTTGGCGTGCAATCTCCAGCAGGACGCCTGCACCGCTCGCTCCGTCATTGGCTCCCGGAATCGGTGTGCGGTGGTTGCGCGGGTCTTCATCCTGATCGGCCCATGGGCGCGAATCCCAATGGGCGCATAGCATGATGCGTGGCTTGGCATCCGGGTTGTATGAACCGATGATGTTGCGGATACCGACCTGCTGACCGTCATAGCGTCTGGCGACGGCCTCCTGCTGCATCACGTCAGCTCCAAAGCGCTGTAGCTGCAGCGCAAGATAGTCGGCACAACGCTGATGCGCTGCCGTGCCGGGGACGCGTGGCCCCATATCTACCTGTTCTTGGATAAAGACCATTGCCGAGTCAGCAGAAAACTCGGCCGGAGTAATAGAGCTGGTTGATGACGCGGTGGGTGCAGGTGACGCCTGCGGCCGCGTCTCTGCCTTGTGACCACAGGCCTGACAGGCGCAGGCAGCGATGCTGACAAGGAATATGCAGAATCTGTTCATAGGCATGATGACATCTGCTATGCGTTACTGTTAATCAACTGGAAAAGTTGCACATCCGTCCAATGGCCGTTCTCATAAATCCAGTTGCGGAGCAATGCTGTCGTACTGAATCCGGCCTTCGTGAACAGCCGGATGCTTGCCGTATTCGACACCGCGATGTACGCATAGAGTTGTTTTAACTTCAGAAAGTCGAAGGCATAGCGCGTCAGGATGCTCAACGCAGCATGAGCATGACCGGAATGGCGATACTCAGAAGCAATGTAGATCGAAACAGCTGTGTGGGAGTTGCGGACATCCAGATCGCAGAGGTCTATGATGCCGACAACAGCATGATCGGCATTGCACTCGATGATGAGCCTCAACTCACCTTCTTTGTAGATGTCAGACTGGGTTGAAGCAATGTACCGCCGTACTTGATGATGGCTGTACGGGGCTGTCGTCAGGCTGTTCGTCCAACTGCAAGTGTCATTTTCCCAGGCGTATATATTATCAAGATCTTCCGGCTCGACAGCGCGCAGGCTGATGAGCTGATCGTGGAGCAGTGTCATCGGTGAGAGTGTGGGCAGTGTTATCGCTAAATCTGCAGAGCAGCGTTATCTGTTGAATATCTTTCCGAAGAAGCCTTTGCTTTGTGCCTTGTCGGCAGCTTCTTTCCAGGGTTGGTATGGACGCTGATTCATGACCATCTGATAGATGACTCCCCAGTCAGGGAGGCCTCCGAGATTGTGGTCGTCAATGAAGAGGTCGGCATGCAGTTTGCGTGCTCTGCAGGTGTCGGGTGTTTCTTCGGGATAGTTGCTGTTGACGGCATAAAATTCAAGTCCGCGCTTACGGCAGAACTCAACGGCCTCATCCAGAAGTTTCCCCTCGCGTACGGTCCAGAGGATGAGCTGATGATGGCCTTCGGTTTGCAGATGCTTGAGTGTGCTGATAGCGAACGGAATTTCACGCCCGATTTTTGGATATTCGTGCGACACGATGGTGCCGTCAAAGTCTACTGCAATGGTCATGCTGTCGTGTTGTTTTCAGGTTGTTCAGATTGTTCAGGCTGTTCAATCTCGTCTTGAATCTTCTGCTCAGCCGGTTTGCAGAAGACGATGGCTATGGCGGCCATGGCTGCACACCAGAGCACGGAGGTCGAATCCAGCAGGTAGAAGACCACAATTCCGCCCCACAGACCGATGGCTATCAGCAGCAGGCGGATATAGCTGATGCGGATATACTTCTGCAACTTCTCGTATGTGTTGGGCTGTTGCTTCATCTTCTTGGTCTGCTGGTGAAACCATGCCAATGCACCGGGGATTGACAGGATGATATACAGAATGGTGACATAAGAGATGGTGATGCCGGGCTGTGTCAGGGCATCATAGTGGATGCCGGCTTTCTTTGCCAGCCAATAGCCGATAAGGGCGAATATAACGGATCCGAACAGGGCCGTATAATAGGCAATGTTAAGCCGTTGAAGAATCTTTTTCATGGGATTGTGTGTTTGTTGTTGCGTATTTATCCTTTGAAGTCCATCCTGTTGACGATGGATCGTCCAAGTGTCACCTCGTCGGTGTACTCGAGGTCGTTACCTACTGCCACTCCTCGCGCAATGGTTGTTACCTTGACGTCAAGTCCGGACAACTTGCGATAGATGTAAAAGGCCGTAGTGTCGCCTTCCATGGTGGTTGGCAGAGCCATGATGACCTCGTTGATCTGTTCGGGGATGATGCGGCTGATGAGTGAGTCAATCTCGATGTCGTGCGGTCCGATGCCGTCAATGGGTGAGATGATGCCTCCCAAGACATGGTAGAGACCATCGTATTGTTGCGTGGCTTCGATAGACATCACGTCGCGGACGTTCTCCACAACGCACACCATGCTGCGGTCGCGTCGCGGATCGGCACAGATAGAGCAGACTGCGGTGTCTGATATGTTGTGGCACGTCTGGCAATAGTGCACTTCTCGCTTGAGCTGTTCGATGCTGTGGCTGAAAAGCTCGACTTCGGCGGGTGACTGTCGGAGTAGGTGGAGTACGAGCCTGAGTGCTGTTTTCGAACCGATTCCGGGGAGTTTGGAAAACTCTGCGACAGCATTCTCAAGCAGTATGGAGGGATATTGTTTCATTGCGTGATGCAAATGTGCAATCTGTGTGCAAAGGTAGCGATTTCTTTTGGTCTATGGCGTTAATAATGACGGTGTTTCAGCCTGTTGGCGCATAGCAAGAGGGAGGATGTACATTTGGTGGTACATCCTCCCTGACTTATGCTTGCTTATGCAGGATTACTTGACGAATTTTATCACAGCATTTCCGGAGCGTACGATGAACATTCCCTGTACGGTTCCGTTCAGATCAATGATGGACTCACGAGTTGTCAGTACGAGGCGGCCGGAAGCATCGAAGATGTTGAGTGTCAGCATCATGTCGTTGTGTAGCATACGGCCGTCGAACAGCAGCCCGTCAATGACGTGCTCGCTCAAACCGCTGTTGTCGTGCTTGATGTTGACGGTGTAGGTCTTCTGTGTGCCGTCTTCGGCTGTTACGGTGATGGTGGCAGAACCCGGGACAGATGTAGCCTGTGTGATGCTGACAGTAGCCTTGCTGTCGGCTGCTACTGCGGTCACATTGGCAGCCGTGGCGTTCGGGGCAACGATTACCTCATAGGTTGTTACATCAGCACTGAAGTTCGTAACGTCTGTGCCATCGACCTTGATTTCTGACAGGTCAGCATTGGAACTTAGCGGCTCTTCAACTGTGATGTTGACGGTGTAAGCCTGTGTCATACCGTTCTCGGCTGTGACGGTGACGGTGGCAGTTCCGGGCAGTGTGGCGGCTTGATTGATGTCGACCGTAGCTTTGCTGTCGTTGGCAGTGGCGGTGACAGTGGCGGTGGTGGTACCTGCGGCCAGTGTCACGTTGTAGGTTGTGAGGGCGGCGCTGAATCCGGTGACGGTCTGTCCGTTGACTTGCAGGTCAGACAGGGTGGCGTCGTCGCTCTTTGCAGGTTCTGCAACTGCGATTTTGACGGTGTAAGCCTGCGTCGTGCCGTTCTCGGCTGTGACGGTGACGGTGGCAGTTCCGGGCAGTGCGGCAGCTTGATTGATGTCAACCGTGGCTTTGCTGTCGTTGGTGGTGGCGGTGACAGTGGCGGTGGTGGTGCCTGCAGCCAGTGTCACGTTGTAGGTTGTGAGGCTTGCGCTGAATCCGGTGACGGTCTGTCCGTTGACTTGCAGGTCAGACAGGGTGGCATCGTCGCTCTTCGCAGGTTCGGCAACCGTGAAGTTGACGGTATAGGTCTGCTCGGTGCCTTTCAGGCAGGTGACAACTGCGGTAGCGCTACCCGGCAGGGTGGTGGTGTTCTTGATTGTAACGATGGAGTATGGGCGATTGGCTGTAGCAGTCAGTACCGGCAGTTCGGACCCATAGGGGAGTTCTACATCGTACGTGAGTTTTGTCGGATCGAATCCGGTGACGGTCTGTCCGTTGACTTGCAGGTCAGACAGGGTCATGTCGGTGGAGTCAAGATGCTCTACAATGAACTCTGCGGCTTCGAAGCCTGCGTCACCATTCGACAAATTGGAGATTTCAATCATCGACGGCTTGGCCGGATTCGTCACGATGTCCATGTGGACATTGCTCTCTTCTACCCATTTGCCTATATTTTGACTTTCAACCTTTACTTCTCCGTCAATGCTGATGCGCACCTTGCGGTCATTTCCGATGCCGCTGGCGGTGTACAGGCGGAGTGTGTCGCCTGCTCCGACGAACATGTACATGCGGTTCTTGCCTTCAGAGATGCGTTTGTTGCTGGCTTCTTCAAGCGGCCTGGAAAGTTTCCAGCCCTTGCTGTTATCGTTTCCATAGCCGTTCTTAATCCATGTCTCTGTGTAGTCAAACTTGGCGTAGCCCTCGGTGGTATATGGGGCAACGGGTTCAAGGGTGAGTGCATACTCTTTGGTGTATGTGCTCAGGGCGAGGGTCACCTTGCTGTCAGCGATGTTGGCTGTCACTTCGGTCGACTCGGAGCCGTTGACGGTGGCGGTGAAGCTCTTCATGGTCGGAGCGGTCTCGCCTTGCATCTAGTAGGCGGTGACGGTCGATGTCGTCTCGCTGGTCTTGATGAAGGCATCAAATCCATTGCTGAATACGATTTGTGTCAGGGCGAGCTCAGGAGCCATGATGGTGAAGGTGACCTTGTAGGTCTTGGTCGTGGTGGCATCCTGTGCGGTGACGACGATGGTCGACGTGCCTGTCAGGTCGGTTGCGTTGGTGACTACGGCAGACAGGGCGTTGTCGTCGTTTGGCACACCGTTGATGGCGGGAACTTCTGTTGTTCCGTAGGCTACTTCGTATGTGTAGTCATATTTGTCAGCTTCGAGTGTGATTTCCTTTCCTCCAACGGTGAGGCTCTTCAGTGTGGCGTCCGAAGATGCTACAAAGGCCTTTGTGAAGTTGATGGTGTAGGTCTTGGTGCTGGTCTCGTCCTCGGCTTTTACTACGATGGTGGCAATCTTTTTGTCTGACCCGGCAGGCAGGGCGTCGATGTTGTTGACTTGTGCCGTTGCCATGGGGTGACTGGTGGTGTAGTTGATGACGGGCAGCTCGGTGGCGTCGTAACTCAGTTCGACATCATAGGTCAGGGTCTCGGCGTTAAATCCTTCGATGGCTTTGCCGTTGACGCTGATGCTGCTCAGTGTAGCGTCAGTGCTAGCTGCGCATGGGCGGTTGATGCTGATGTAGTCGAACGTGACGTTCCACTGTGTGTTGCCGTTTTCGCGCCACAGATAGATGGCGTCTCTGCCTGCGGCTGATGCAGAGAGTATGATGCTGACGTCGCCTACCGGTCCGTTGGGGTTGCCGTCACCGTCTTTGGCGAATGTGCTGTCGGCTGCGTATACTGATGTTGTTCCGGCGTTGTCGGCAAACAGTTCGATGCGTCCCAGGTCGGCAGCGGCGGTTACGTGTATTGTCACGATGTCACCGGCTTGGAGGGTGCCGTTGGCCAGTTTGATGCCGAAGTAGCGGTTCTTGTCCAGTTTCTTCGTAGCTCCTGTGCCGAGGTTGGTGTCGATTGTGCCGCCGACGATGCCGCTGACGGTGCCGTCAGTAGCGGCTTTGGCCAGTTCGCCGCAGAGCTTCCCGCCTGTGACGGTGATGACGTTCGATACGGCAGGTGTGCTGTTGAATGTGTTCTGGGCTGTGCAGTAGTAGTATTGTGCACCATTGACAGCTGTGAAGGTGTAGGTGCTCTCGGTGGCTCCGCTGATTGCTGTTCCTCCGGTGTTGGATGCGGTGGTGTTGCTGTACCACTGATAGGCCGTGGCATTCTCGGCGGTGCAGGTGAGTGTCACGTCAAAGCCTGCAAAGGCGGTCTCTTCGCCGCTCACAACGGCGGTTGTGACGGGGTTGGTGGAGATAACGGTAATGATGACCTCTTCGTTGACGGCGCAGTGTGTGCCGTCGCCGTCTTGAGTCACTTTGACGGTGTAGTCACCGGCTTTGGTGGCTTTGAAGGTCGTCCCGCTGATGGTGGCGTCGGCGTTGTCGCAGCTGTAGGTGAAGGCGCCTGTGTTCAGGCTCGTGGCAGCGAGTGTCAGCTCGGCGTTTTCGGCTACAGTCGTCTCACCGGTGTATCTGAACTCGTTGCTTGCGCATTCGGGCGTAACTGTGATGGTGATAGACGCAATGTTGACTGTCTGTGTGGACGAAGGGAAGTTCTTTCCGCTGCTGGTCTTGATTGATGTCGGATTGGCCTGGTCGTCTACCTTGACGCGTTTGTAGATGCTGAACTCTTTGATTCCTTCAGCAGGCGTGAGTGTGACTATGGCAGCATCCGGGTCGGTGTTTGTGTTGCCTACTGCGGAGAATTCTTCAATCTTGTCAAACGTATATGACCGACCGTTTTTCCAATAGATCGCGCAGCCGCCTCCGGCAGTGCCGCTGTTTGACTGTGCGTTCATCTTGATGGCGGTGATGGTTCCTTTGCCCTCAGGGATGCTGAAGGTAACGGCTCCATTGGGGGCCGGTGCAATCACTGTCGTATCGGCAAATGCACTGATTGACAGAACCACTGTGTTGGACACGCCGGTTACTTTTTTTTGTCGTTGTCGTTGCTCCATACGCGTTTGGCGTAATGTCGCCTTTCACCGTCCCGTCAACCATTTCGGCTGCGGTGAAGGTGTAGTCAGTCTGTGCTGATGCGCCTGCCAGGCTCATCAGCATGCCTGCCGCCAAGGCAAGCAGGTAGCGTCCTGTTTTTCTCATAAAGTTTGTGATTTTGTTATGATATAATGGTGATTAGATTTTCACGCTTCAAAAATAGTTTGGATAAAAGTTTGACAATGTGGATTATTTGACGATTTTGTG
>JAFUXZ010000172.1 GCA_017470795.1 Paludibacteraceae bacterium | reverse complement strand
TGATGTAAATCTTCTTCTCATAATTATTAACCAATTGATTTATTTATAATACCAATATCTATTTGCAAAAAGAAAAGAAAGCCACACCGTAACTATCTTTTACGGCGCGACTTCCTTTCTTTATGGTTCCAATCGGAATCAGAGTTGTGCTAATTTGTTGTCTGAACCAAGAACGTCAACAATTTTGTGCTTGTAGAGTTCGGTCATCAAATCGCGAGCCGGACCGCAGTATTTGCGCGGATCAAACTCACCCGGCTTCTCTGCGAAGACCTTGCGGACAGCAGCGGTGAAGGCAAGACGTGAATCGGAGTCAATGTTAATCTTGCATACCGCACTCTTAGATGCCTTGCGGAGTTGTTCTTCAGGAATACCAACAGCATCAGGCAGTTTACCTCCATTCGCATTGATGATGTCAACGTATTCTTGCGGAACAGACGAAGAGCCATGAAGCACAATCGGGAATCCGGGCAGTTGTTCCATAATGGCATCTAACACGTCGAAAGCCAATGGGGGCGGAACCAGACGTCCGGTCTTCGGATCACGCGTGCACTGTTCGGGTTTAAACTTGTAGGCACCATGACTCGTACCTATCGAAATAGCGAGGCTGTCAACGCCGGTCTTGCTTGTGAAATCAATCACCTCTTCGGGCTTGGTATAGTGCGACTCTTCGGCCTGAACCTCATCTTCTACACCGGCTAATACGCCGAGCTCGCCCTCAACAGTGACGTCGTATTTGTGTGCATATTCAACCACACGACGAGTAACGTCAACATTCTCGTCGTAAGGCAGAGCAGAACCGTCGATCATCACGGACGAGAAGCCGAGATCAACACAATCCTTGCAAAGTTCGAAACTATCACCATGATCAAGGTGAAGTACGATTTCGGGATGCTCGCAACCCAATTCTTTGGCGTATGCGACAGCACCCTGAGCCATATATCGAAGCAGTGTGGGGTTGGCATAGTTGCGCGCCCCTTTTGATACCTGCAAGATAACAGGCGATTTCAAATCGCTCGAAGCCTTGATGATGGCTTGAAGCTGCTCCATGTTGTTAAAATTGAAAGCGGGAATGGCATAGCCGCCATTGATGGCACGACGGAACATCTCACGAGTGTTCACAAGGCCTAACTCTTTGTAGTTAACCATGATATATTTGTTTGTAAATGATTGATATCAACCCCTGTTGTGATTGCAAAGTTACACCATTTTTGCTTTATGACAAAGTGAAACGACTGACTGCAAGCAACATCAGTGTCTAAAAATCTTGCCGTGCGAATAAAATTGATGTATTTTTGTCTCTCAAATGCAAACAATTATCACCCTACTGATCATCTCTCTGATATGCTCGGCCTTTTTCTCGGGCATGGAGATTGCCTTCGTATCATCCAACAAACTGCTGTTTGAACTGGACAAAACAGACAAGAAAGGCCTGACGACACGCATATTGAGCATCTTCTACCGCCATCCACAACAATATATTACCACCATGCTTGTCGGTAATAATATCAGTCTTGTGGTGTTCAGTATTCAGATTGCACAACTACTGCGTCATTCGATTGAGAGCCTCGTTGGAACCAACATTGCCCTCGTCTCACTTATCCAATCGCTGATAGCAACCGTCATTGTGCTGTTCTTTGGCGAGTACTTGCCTAAGAACGTGTTCCGCTTCAGCCCTAACACGTGGCTGCGCGTGTTTGCTCCCCTTCTGTTTTTTTTCTATGTGATACTCTATCCGATTGCGATATTGAGTACGTGGATTTCAGCAGGTATTATGAGAATCTTCGGGGTCAAATCATCGACCGACAAAGAATCCATCACCTTCTCCCGTGTAGACTTGAATTATCTTATCCAAGAGAACGCACAGCAAGACTCCGAAGCAGATAAGGTCGAGACCGAAATGCAGATCCTCCAGAATGTGCTCGATTTTAGCACTGTCAAATTGCGTGACTGCTATGTCCCCCGTACAGACATCGTAGCCCTGCCTAAAACGACAGAGACTCAGGTGCTGATGAACACCTTTACAGAGTCGGGGCTGTCAAAGATTGTAATCTATAACACAGATATTGATGATATTATCGGCTATATACATGTCAGTGAAATGTTCAATCATCAAACGACGTGGAAAGAACATATCATCCAACTTCCGTTCGTGCCGGAGAATATGGCAGCCCAAAGATTGATGAAACTCTTCATGCAGCAGAAAAAAAGTATGGCCGTAGTAGTTGATGAATTTGGCGGAACCTCAGGGATTATCACCCTCGAAGACCTGATGGAAGAGATTTTTGGCGATATTCAGGACGAGCACGATACGGCAGAGTTTACGGCCAAAAAAATCAGCGATCACGAGTATGTCCTGTCGGGCAGGATGCGTGTAGACGAATGTAACGAGCAATTCGGACTTCATTTGCCCGAGTCTGAAGATTATGATACGATAGCCGGACTCATTCTGAACCATTCCGGAAGTCTCCTAAAAGTAAACGAAAAGATTCGTATCGATGATTATACGATACGTTGTCTTAAATCAACGGCAAACCGTATTGAGTTGGTAAAAATGTATTGCTGATTATTGCAGTGCGACAAAAAATGCGTACCTTCGTGCGCTTTAAGTGCATATGAGCACAAACTCTGTTGTTGTTCGTAAGAATTGAGAGTTTAATAACACACATTAAATATATAGCAAGCAAATGGCAACATTACAGAAGATTCGCAGTCATGGCAAACTGCTGCTGATTATTGTCGGCCTGGCCATGTTGGCGTTTATTATTGGAGATTTCTTGAGTTCTGGTTCTACATTCTTTAATCGCGAGCCGGCTTATGTGGAGGCTGCAGGGAAAAGCATATCTTGGTCGGAATTTGACCAGCGAGTCAGCGAGGCAAAGGCTTACTATGAGTTGGAGAGGAATGGTGGAGCAAAGCTGTCAGCCGATGATGAGAAACAGATTAACGAATGGGTGTACCAGAGTTTCTTGACAGAGGCCACGATTCAACAGCAGGCTGAGAAACTGGGCATCACTGTGACAGATGAAGAACTCGGACAGATAATGGTTCAGTCTTTCCCCTTGTTCAAAGACCCGAACACAGGACAGGTGAATCCACAGGCTGTTGCACAATTGACGCAATTAGTAGAAGCAGGCGCAAGCAATGAGGTAGAAGCAGCATACATCAACGCATACAACTTTTACAAGAATACAATAATTGGCGCACAAATGCTGGGGGAGAAATATCGCCAGATAGTTGCCGCCGAGTTAAGTCCCAATAAGATAGAAATCAGTCTTGACTCTGCACGGAATGCCGTGATGGGTGATTACGCATTTGTATTTGCAGGATATAATACCATCAACGACAAAGAGGTTAGCATTGATGAAGAGGACGTAAAGAAACTTTACGAGGAGCGCAAAGGGGATTTCAAGGCGCCAGAGCCATATCGGACAATCAACTATGTAGCTCTCCGCTACGAAGCTTCGGAGGCTGATCGTCAGAACATTCTTGACAAGATAAATGACCTGAAGGCTGAATTTGACACGACGGAGAATGTGGCATTGTTCGTCAACGATAATTACAGTGATGAGAGTTACAAAGACATTTACTACTCTGAAAAAACAATCAATAACCATTATGCGGATTTTGTATTCCACACGACGGAGTCAGTTACGCCTATAGAGGAGTGGGATAACGCCTTTATGACCGCACGTGTTGTTGAACGCAACGTATTGCTTTACGACACCGTTCAAATCTCCACCATTCCGGTTTTGGCCGCAGAGGCAGACAGCATCTATGAAGTAATCCGGAATGCGTCAGACAGTGTCTTCAGAGCCACGCTACAAGAACAAATCAAAAAGTTTAATAACACAACGGAAGAGAATTACCTCCATCGCGTTATTGCATGCGACGAGGGGATTCAGAGAAACAAGTCGATTTTTGACAAGCTCTTCAAAGTAGGCCAGGAAGAAGACCTTTTCAAGAACGACTTCAGAGATTATTCAATGATTTATCGTGTGGAGGATCGTAGGGCTGCTTCACCATACGCCAAGCTGGCCGTGTTGAAATTTAATATCATTCCGAGTCCCGCCACCCGTGACGACATCTACAATCACGCACAGAACATCGCGACACATGCAACGAAAGAGACCTTTGCCGACGAGGCACAGAAGCAGGGCGAAGTGGTGGTAACGACAAATGTGGGAAAAGGTGACGCTGATTTGAACAAGGGAATGGCTGACATGACGATAGAACGTCGTTTTGATGGAACTCGCAATATCGTTAAGTGGGTATATGATGCCAAAATCGGCGATGTATCAAAAGTGTTTGACAATAATGAGTATTGCATCGTGGCTGTACTTACAGACATCAGCGATGGCAACTATCAGACCTACAATGATGTTGCAGACAAAC
>JAFUXZ010000171.1 GCA_017470795.1 Paludibacteraceae bacterium | reverse complement strand
GGCTTCGATGCACTGCTCGGCTAACACTGACATGAACGGAGAGAATACGGCCATCTTCTTCGGACTTTCCGGAACAGGCAAAACGACACTCTCAACCGATCCTAAACGCAAACTCATCGGTGATGACGAGCACGGGTGGGATGACAATGGCGTCTTCAACCTTGAAGGAGGCTGCTACGCCAAGGTAATCAACCTTGACAAAGAGTCAGAGCCGGACATCTATAACGCTATCCGTCGTGACGCCCTGCTGGAGAATGTTACGGTAGACGCAGAGGGCAAGATAGACTTCTCAGACAAGTCTGTCACGGAGAATACGCGTGTCAGCTATCCCATTTATCACATCAAGAACATCGTTCGGCCCATCAGTCACGCTCCTGCAGCACAGCAGGTAATCTTCCTGTCGGCTGACGCTTTTGGCGTACTGCCTCCAGTGAGCATCCTCACCCCCGAACAGACCAAGTACTACTTCCTGTCAGGCTTCACTGCCAAACTGGCCGGCACGGAACGTGGCATTACAGAACCCACGCCGACCTTCTCTGCCTGCTTCGGTCAGGCATTCCTCGAACTGCACCCTACAAAATATGCAGAAGAACTCGTGAAAAAGATGGAGAAGAGTGGAGCAAAGGCCTATCTGGTCAATACAGGATGGAACGGAACCGGCAAGCGTATCTCTATCAAGGACACACGTGGAATCATTGACGCGATTCTGAATCACTCGATTGATGCGGCTCCCACCAAGCAGATACCTTACTTCAACTTCACTGTTCCGACACAACTTGAAGGCGTTGATACGAATATCCTTGACCCGCGTGACACCTATGCTGATGCTGCACAGTGGGACGAAAAGGCCAAAGACCTCGCCGGACGCTTCATCAAGAACTTCAAGAAATATGAAGGCAATGATGCCGGTAAAGCACTTGTGGCAGCCGGACCGGAACTTTAAGCTCTTTATGATAACAACCGAAGGGGCAGGCCGTTAGGTCTGCCCCTTTTTTCAATAGGATAAATTTCTTACCTTTGTCAAATGATCGTCCGGATGTCCATCGGTATGCCACACAGGTCAGATGCCTTTTGACAGTTTGTCCGGAGAGACTCTGGCAGCAGAGAACGGCCGATCGCAGAGAACAATGGATCTGTTTAACTATCACAGAAGACTGACGCATACGGTCAGGGTCGGACGGCTGCTTATGGGTAGTGACTATCCGGTCAGGGTGCAGTCGATGGCCAATACTGACACCAATGACATTGCAGCATCGGTAAGTCAGGCAAAGCGCATCATACAGGCCGGTGGCGAATTGGTACGCTTTACTGCACAAGGTACGCGCGAGGCAGAACACCTCGAACAGATCAACCATGAACTTCTTGCATGGCAGGGGGCAGATGAGAAGACTCCGCTCGTTGCTGACATACACTTTCAGCCGCGTGCAGCCGATGTGGCAGCAAGGTACGTGGAGAAAGTGCGCATCAATCCGGGTAACTATGTGGATAGTAAGCATTTTGACCACATAGAATACTCCGACCAAGACTATGCAGAAGAACTTCTGCGCCTCCGAGACCGATTCCTCACGCTGCTCACACTGTGCAAGACGCATCACACAGCACTTCGCATAGGTGTCAATCATGGTTCGCTTTCAGACCGCATCATGTCGCGCTATGGCGATACACCGCTTGGTATGGTGGAGTCGTGCATGGAGTTCTTGCGTATATGCAAGCAGGAACATTTTGATGATGTCGTTATTTCGATTAAGGCATCCAATACGGTCGTGATGGTTGAGACTGTGCGGCTGTTGGTCAAGACAATGGAGACCGAAGGTATGACCTATCCGTTGCACCTTGGAGTGACAGAGGCGGGCGACGGTGAGGACGGGCGCATCAAGTCGGCGGTAGGCATTGGCGCATTGCTGGCTGACGGCATCGGTGATACTATTCGGGTGTCACTCTCTGAGCCTCCTGAAGCAGAAGTTCCCGTGGCGCGGCAACTGGTGAACTATATCACGTCGCGTAACGGGCATGAAGCACTAAGCGGATCGGTATATGAACCGGCCCTGATGCCAAACTTCCGGCGGAAGACCGATGCCTGTGAACGAATCGGCGGAGGGCAGGTGCCTGTCGTTGTGTCAGACCGGCCATGTGTGTCCGTGCTGCAGCCGGATTATACAGATGCGCAGATTGCGGCATTGCAGGGAGTATGCGTGATACGGAGCGTGCATCAGAATCCGGTAGGCGAGGTGCGTGCTGCGGTTCATAAGATGATGCTTCAGGAAGATGCACGCCCGGTGATTGTGTGCCGCAGATATGATGACACGGACTTGTCAGACTTCCAGTTAAAGGCAGCCGCTGACATGGGCGTCTTATTGCTCGACGGACTGGTTGACGGCCTGTGGCTGCAAGCTCCGAATCTGGATTCTGTGCAGGTGGTGCAGACCGCCTACGGCATATTGCAGGCCGCCCGGCGTCGCATGACAAAGACGGAATATATATCATGTCCGAGCTGCGGCAGAACATTGTACGATTTGCAGTCAACCATCCAACGGATTAAGCAGGCTACATCCCATCTGACACACCTCAAAATCGGCATTATGGGCTGTATCGTCAACGGGCCCGGTGAGATGGCTGATGCAGACTATGGGTATGTCGGGGCGCAACGGGGACATATCAGCCTGTATAAGGGACAGCAATGTGTCGAGCATAACGTACCGGAGCAGGAGGCGGTGGCGCATCTTGTGGCTTTGATAAAACAATCCGGTGACTGGATTGAACCCGATAAGAAAAGTGTAAACTCACTCAAAGAGGACTAACCGATTGAAGACCGTCAGTAAATATCTCTCCGTGCTATTCGTGCTGTTGCTCGTAGTAACAGCCTGCTCAACGCAGAAGAATACGAAATTTTCGCGTTTTCATCATCAGCTGAACACACGTTACAACGTATACTTCAACGGGAAGAATGCGTATGATGAAGGGCTCAAAAAGATGGAAGAGGCCAATCAGGATGACTATTCGCAAGTGCTCCCGATGTACGTCGTGTCCAACCATGAGAATATACAGGCCGCATCGTCGCAGATGACGACGAGCATCGAGAAATGCCGCAAAAGCATCAAACTGCATTCAATCAAGAAAAAGCCCAAGTACAACGGCAATAAAATGAGCGACCCGAAGTACAAGGCTTGGTATAATCAGGAAGAGTTTAATAACCAACTCTACAGGGCTTGGCTGCTGCTGGCGCAGTCAGAGTTTCATAAAGGCGATTTTTTGGAGTCGGTCAGTACGTTTAACTACATCATCCGTCATTACAGCTATGATCGTGACGTGGTGGCTCAATGTCAGTTATGGTCTGCGCGCGCATATGCCGAAATGGGATGGCTGTATGAAGCCGAGCAGGTCGTGCAGCAAGTCAAGCAAGATGAGTTGGGACGCCGTTCTTCATCACTGTATGCGCAGACGATGGCCGACCTGTTGTTAAAGCAGAAACTTTATCGCGAGGCCATCCCGTTCTTACAGCTTGCGATAGACAACCAGTCATCGAAGCGTACACGGGGACGCTGGTGGTTTATCATGGGACAACTGCAGGAAATGGCCGGTAACCGTCAGGCTGCGGCAACAGCCTATCAGCATGCAGGCAAATCGGGGCAGACGGTTGAACTTGAGTTTAATGCACAGGTCAATCGGGCACGGATGTCAGGCACAGACAGCGATATACGCCGGCTGCAAAAAATGTCGAAACAACAAAAGCATAAAGACCATATAGATCGTGTGTTGGGGACAATGGGCGACATCTATCTGAACCGTCATGATACGGTCAAGGCCCTGGAATGCTATCAGACCGCGATAGACACGATGAAATCCTCAACATCCAAGTCAAAAGGTGCTCTGTTGGTGCGTGCGGCCGACTTGTATTATGAGCGTCAGCAATATGCATCGGCACAACCATGTTATGCAGAAGCAATCAGTGTCGTGTCCTCAGAATCGGACGACTATGCGCGAATCAGCAAGCGGGCAGAATCCTTGGGGAAACTGGTAGGCGAGCAGGAGAAGGTCGTATTACAGGATAGTTTGCAGCGACTTGCACGCTTGCCAGAAGAACAACAGTTGAGCATCATCAGGAAAATGATCAAAGACAAGGCACGTGCTGCAGAACAGGCCGCAGAGCAGGCACGCCTTGACTCCATACGCGAAGCCGATGGTGGGAACACACTGACGAGTGTTGATCGCAGCCGTATGATTGGCGGTAACGGCCAGGCTGCCGAATGGTATTTTTATAATACAGGTTTGAAATCACAGGGCAAGACCGAATTTGCCCGCCGTTGGGGAGGTCGCCGCTTGGAGGACTACTGGAGGTATGCCACCAAGCCGACTGCGAATCCGGTTATGTCAAATGAAGAGCAAGAACCGGCAGATACGACCAGCCTTTTGAATCAACAGGCACAAGATTCGGTGATTTCAGATACGGAAGACCCGCGTTATTACCTGCAACAATTACCAACGACACCGAAGCGGCTTGCAGAATCCAATCAGGAGATTGCATCCGCATTGCGTAATATGGGCTACATTTATCAGGATGAGGTGGGAGACACCGTGATGGCCATGCGTACGTTCGATGAACTGGAACGCCGTTATCCGCAAGACTCTTCGTTGATGGATGTCTATTACACACGCTATCTGACCTACCTGCACATGGGTGATTCTGTGCAAGCCGAACGCTGGCGAACGGCATTAGTGGACAAGTATCCGGAAACTCCGATGGCACAAATGCTGAAAACTCCAGATTATGCTGTGCGCATGCGCCGTATGCTCATGGAGCAAGATTCGCTGTACGAACAGACTTATCAGTCATATTGTGCAGCGCAGTACAGACAAGTTTTTGATAATGTGCAGAAGGCAGAGGTGCAATACCCGTTGTCTCCTCTGATGCCGAAATTCCTGTTCCTGAATGCCTTGTCAACCGCTAAGACGAAAGATGAGATGGCTTTTGGTGATGCGTTGCGAGATATGATTTATCGCTATCCGCAGGATGAACTGTCGGCAATGGCGAAAGACATGCTGGCGATGATGAACCAGGGACTTGAGACGCAGCAAGGGTCGTCACATGGAGCTTTGGTTGACGCTCTTCAGGACATCAATGCAGATACGACTCAGAATGTTACCTTTGAAGCAGAGAAGAATACTCCGTTTGTATTGTTGCTGATGATGCCACAAGATGCCAAACGCCTGCACGCGCTTTTGTATCAAGTAGCGCTGTACAACTTCTCGCAGTTCCTTATCAAAGATTTTGACTTGCAGGCAATACAGAATTATGATATGGGGAGAAGCGCACTCCGTATCAGCGGCTTCAGTAGTTACAAAGAAGCGGTCTGGTATGAAGACAAACTCAAATCAGACTATGAACTGAAGACCATGATGGAGCAAGAAAATGTCCAGATAATACAAATTAGCGAAATTAACGAGCAGCAGTTAAAACAGTCATCGTTGGAAGCGTATAAGAATTGGTGGGAAGACCATCATTGAACATCAAACAAAATAGAGAATTATGATGAGATTACGGAATTTTGGCAAGGCGTTGCTGATAATGACAATGTCAGCAATAATTGATATGCCGCTTCATGCTGCGGTGGTCAAGGTGTGTGGACAGAACCTTCAGAATTATTATTGGAATTATGATCAAACGATGCGAACACAGACTAATAGTGTACCGGCCAGCAATTATACGAGCGACGACGGGCGTGCAGAGAAAACACGGCGCATTGTTAATGCCATGTTACGTGTTGATGCAGATATATATGCGTTCAACGAACTTGAAGCAACCGAGATTATTCTGAAGCAACTTGCAGACAGCATGACATTGTACGGCAATGCTAAATACGCCCATGTGAGCGATGGAATCAGTTATGTGGTCGATACTTTTGATAATCATCTTAAGTCGGGATTCATTTATCGTACAGATAGGATTAAGACCGTTGGAGTAAATTATGCAGGTGCGACTTCTTCATATTACTCAAATACAATGCGTATTCAGACATTTGAGGAAATCTCGTCAGGAGAACGATTTACTTTGAGTATCAATCATTTTAAGTCGGGAAGTACGGAAAGTGACGAGCAAACGCGCGTGAATAATGCGACCCAACTCTTGACAGCATTGAGTAAGAATACGCTTGATGAAGATATCCTGATTATGGGCGATATGAATTGTGAGTATGGAGCAGAGTCACTCACAAAAATTGTAGACGCAGGGTATGAAGAACAGTTGCTGAAATATGGAGGAATGTGGATTTATTCTCATTGCTATAATGACGGATCGTTGATAGATCATGTGTTCGCAAATTCCAGCATGGCACAGCAGGTGGTGGATGCCCAGATTTTTCACTTGTCAACAACATGCCGTGGTGACAATGAGATGACTGCATATTCAGACCATGATCCTTATTTGGTTACATTAAATCTATCGTCCTCATCACAGTCTCATGAATGCGAACCTTTGGACTATATGGAAGATTTTGTGACGTCAATAGGTATTTGGACACATACTGAAACAGTAAGCGGCGGTGGATATTGGGGCTATTATAGTAAAAACTCTTGTGTGTATGCCTCTGGATACAATAAGAGTGGAGTCAGCGATTCATGGCTCATATCTCCTGAATTTGACATGCGTGGGTTCTCTTCGGCAAAACTCTCCATGTTGTTGCGTATCTCCTATGGAACTCCCAGCAATTATGCTCAGAATGTACGCTTGTATGTGACAGATCAGTATTCCACTCCGTTAACAACAGTCTGGACTCCAATAACAGGGCTGCAATTTACTAATTGGAATGGTAAACAAAATGATCTTCAAGTTCCTGCCGAAATGTTGGGTAAAGAGCATGTCGTATTTGCTTTACGTTATTCAACTACAGATACGTCAGGTGATGCTCCGAATGTGGGTATGAACAATTTCAAACTAACAGGAACATGTGGCTCGGCTGGCGTTGCAGAAGTATATTCTGAACCAGAACATTCATTGCGTCCTGTCAAAGTGATAGAAAATGGACAATTCTATATTCTGATGCCTGACGGAACAAAGTATTCGGTATGCGGTACGCGCGTAGAGTAGATGTTCTATGGTAGAAATAGGCTGACACGTCAATAAACTAACCTCATAAAATGATTCGCCATGAGTGTTATTCAACAATATATTAAGCAAAATCAAGAGCGGTTCCTCGAAGAGTTGTTCTCGCTAATCAGAATACCAAGTATCAGTGCACAGCAAGAACATAAGCAGGATATGGTGCGTTGTGCGCAAAGGTGGAGTGAATTGTTGTTACAGTCAGGAGCAGACCGAGCCGAGGTGATGCCGACACTGGGCAATCCAGTAGTGTATGCGGAGCGTTTGGTTGGTGAAGACAAGAAAACTGTTTTGATATACGGGCATTATGATGTGATGCCGGTGGAGCCTTTAAATTTGTGGCACACTGATCCCTTTGATCCTGTTATACGTGACGGGCGGATTTGGGCGCGTGGGGCAGATGATGATAAAGGACAGAGTATGATGCAAGTCAAGGGATTTGAGACTGCTCTTCGGTTGAACTTTATTGACTGTAATGTCAAATTTATTCTTGAAGGAGAGGAGGAAATCGGTTCTACGCATCTTGCTGCTTTTTGCGAGCAGCATAAGGACTTGCTGAAAGCAGATGTTATTTTAGTCTCTGATACGAGCATGGTTCAGGCAGATGTCCCGTCGCTTACGACTGGATTACGCGGCTTGGCCTATTGGGAGGTTGAAGTAATTGGCCCGAATCGTGATTTGCATTCAGGGCATTTCGGAGGGGCAGTGGCTAATCCCATAAATGTGCTGTGCAAGATGTTAGCATCTATAACAGACGAACATGGACGCATTACACTTCCCGGTTTCTATGATGATGTAGTGGATCTTCTACCGATTGAGCGTGATATGATTGCTCAGATTCCTTTTGATCTCAACAAATATATGGACTCAATCGGAGTCGGCGATGTGTTTGGAGAAGAGGGCTATTCGACCCTCGAACGAAATAGCTGTCGTCCTTCGTTTGATGTATGTGGAATTTGGGGCGGATATACGGGTGAGGGTGCAAAAACGGTTCTTCCCTCAACGGCAAAGGCTAAAATCAGTTGTCGGTTAGTTCCCAATCAACATCATCAGACAATAAGTCACATGATGCAGGACTATCTGCAAAGTATTGCACCACGTTCGGTTAAAGTTATTGTCACTCCATGTCATGGTGGCGAGGGTTATTTATGTCCGATTGACATGCCTGCATATAAGGCTGCAGAGGATGCTGTTGCTGTTGCTTTTGGAAAACGTCCACTCGCTGTGCGTAGAGGTGGAAGTATTCCTATCATCTCTACTTTTGAACAGATACTTGGAATCAAGACTGTACTGATGGGGTTTGGCTTAGAACAAAACGCCATCCATTCACCGAATGAAAGTTGTCGCATAGATTTTTTTGAGAAGGGGATTGAGGCTGTTGCAGAATTTTATAAGAGATATAGATAAGCATCGTATATGCATATCGTTATTTTAGGTACGGCATACCCCTATCGAGGAGGCTTAGCTGCTTTTAATGAGCGATTGGCGCGACAATTCCAATCGGAGGGTCATAGTGTGCGCGTGTATA
The DNA here is from genome assembly GCA_017470795.1 of Paludibacteraceae bacterium. GTDB lineage: Bacteria > Bacteroidota > Bacteroidia > Bacteroidales > Paludibacteraceae > RGIG4928. The sequence goes on along the minus strand of JAFUXZ010000171.1, from coordinate 5,437 downwards.
CGTTCAAGCTTCAATATCCTGATTTTCTCTTTCCGGGGAAGACACAATATTCAGATGAACCAGAACCGCAGGATCTTGATATCCAAAGGCAGATGAATTCGGTCAATCCGTTTAACTGGATTAAAGTCGGGAAGCTTCTTAAGAAGGAGCGACCAGATTTGTTGGTGGTAAAGTTCTGGCTTCCGATGATGGCACCATGTCTTGGTACGATAGCACGCATTGCTCGTCACAATAAGAAGACACGCGTGATTTCGGTACTGGACAACATTATTCCACATGAGCATCGTGTCGCAGACCGAGTGCTGGCTCGTTATTTCGTGAAGAGTGTGGATGGCTTTGTAGCGATGTCCGAATCTGTCTTGAATGATGTAGGCGTTTTTGATAATCGGAAGCCCAGGCGCTTCAGCCCCCATCCGTTATATGATAATTTCGGTATGTCAGTAAGTCGGGGAGAGGCTCTGTCGTATCTGAAGTTGGATCACAATATGCGCTATCTGCTTTTTTTTGGCCTAATTCGTGACTATAAGGGTTTGGATTTGCTGTTGCAGGCCTATGCAGATGAGCGTATAGACAAAAGTAAGGTCCGCTTGATTGTAGCAGGAGAGTTTTATAATAATGGTGATCAATATAGGCAGTTGGAGGAACAACTGGGTCTTCAAGGGCTGATTGAATGGCGGACGCACTTTGTCCCAGATCATGAGGTCCGGTACTATTTCTCGGCGGCAGATTTGATCGTCCAACCCTATAAATCAGCCACACAGAGTGGGGTGACGCAGATTGCCTATCATTTTGAACGTCCGATGATTGTCACGCGTGTGGGAGGGCTGGCTGAAATAGTCCCAGATCGCAAAGTAGGATACGTATGTGAGGTGTCTCCCCAATCTATAGCAGACGCAATAGTTGATTTTTATGCGGATAATGTGGACCGTTTTCATGATGCTTTGGTACGTGAGAAGCAAAAATATGCTTGGAATCGTATGACAGAAACCATTATGAGCTTATAAAATAGTATCGAAATCATGATTATTCGAAGTAAAGCCCCGTTGCGGTTAGGGTTAGCAGGAGGTGGAACAGATGTTTCTCCCTATTCCGATCTCTATGGTGGAGCCATTCTGAATGCCACGATTAGTCTATATGCTTACACGACCATAGTCCCTACGGATGATGGCAAGGTCGTTTTTGAAGCCCCCGATCAGAATCTTGTTGAGATTTATGACGCGGCAGAAAATTTACCGACAGAAGGCTTTTTCGTTCTGCATAAAGGCGTTTATAATCGTGTCGTGAGGCAATATGCGCATAAGCCGCTTTCATTGCGTATTGCGACTCATGTTGATGCCCCTGCTGGTTCTGGTCTTGGAACGTCTTCCACCCTTGTTGTGTCAATCCTGGGGGCTTTTGCCGAGTGGTTGAAACTCCCGTTGGGTGAGTATGATATTGCTCGTATGGCGTATGAGATAGAGCGTATCGAACTAAAAATGGCCGGTGGCAAGCAAGATCAGTATGCGGCAACCTTTGGTGGTTTTAATTATATGGAGTTCCTGGCAGATGATAAGGTGATTGTAAATCCTCTTCGTATAAGGCAAAAGTTTCAAGACGAGTTGGCGCATAATCTGCTGCTGTTCTATACGCAGACAAGTCGGCGTTCTGCAGATATTATTCAAGGGCAGGTGGATAATGTGACAGCACGGCGTGAGAAGCCAATAGAAGCAATGCATAAACTTAAGGAGCAGGCGGTGATGATGAAGGAGGCTCTGCTGCGTGGAGAAATTGATCGGATAGGCGATATCCTGAACTTCGGTTGGGAATATAAAAAGCAGATGAGTGACGGCATAACCAATCCGTTACTTGATGAAATCTATAGTACGGCAATTGCTTCGGGAGCTACCGGAGGCAAAGTATCAGGTGCTGGCGGTGGCGGATTTATGTCTTTCTATTGCCCGGGCATTAACCGTTATTCCGTAGAAGCGTCATTGAAGCAGTTCAATGGGCGCGCGCGTCGCTATGAGTTCACTCAAGAAGGCTTAAAAACATGGACTTTGTGAGCCTTTTCTATGTTCTTATAAAGATTAAATGAGAGTACAATGACTAATCAGATTAAGACGGCCATAAGGGCATCCATTGATGTCAAACAGAAGATTCTGGCGGATGAGCATATAGTAAGTCAAATAGAGCAAGTCGTTGAGATTGTTGTCAAGGCTCTGAAGAGCGGGAACCGGGTTCTGTGGTGCGGCAATGGAGGATCAGCAGCTGATGCGCAACATCTTGCAGCCGAGCTTTCCGGACGGTTCTATTATGACCGCCCGCCACTCAACTCGGAAGCACTCCATTGCAATACAAGTTATCTGACAGCAGTGGCCAATGATTATGGCTATGATTTGATTTATTCACGGATGATCAATGGCGCTTGTCATCAGGGGGATATTTTGATAGGTATCAGTACGTCAGGAAATTCAAAGAATATCTTAAACGCATTTGAAACAGCCCACCATATAGGAGTTGTAAATATCGCTTTGACGGGAGAGTCCGATGGACGTATGCGTGAATATGCAGATTATCTGATCAATGTCCCTTCTATAGATACTCCTCGTATTCAGGAGGCTCATATCATGATTGGGCATATCATCTGTCAGATGGTGGAGGCTCAGATGTTTCCCCGTTAGTTATAGGAACATGACTTTTGGAAGGCGTTCATGACGTTTGAGGCAATTATCCTTGCAGGAGGTTTTGGTACCCGTTTGAGTCATGTTTTGGGAAACGTGCCAAAGCCGATGGCTCCTGTGGCCGGGTTTCCCTTTTTGTCTTATTTGATACGCAGGCTTGAGCAGGCCGGTGTGTCTCATGTCGTACTTGCCACAGGGCATATGCATGATGTCGTGGCTTCTTATTTTGGCAGTCAATATGGTTCTGTGCACATCGATTATGCTCGCGAAACGTCTCCTCTGCTCACGGGTGGAGCAATCATGAATGCCATGCGTCTGTGTTTGACAGAAGACGTGATGGTGCTGAATGGTGATACCCTTTTCGAGATAGACTTCAGACAGTTCCATTCAGCCCATTGTCAGAGCAATGCAAATGTGTCTGTTGCACTTCGCCCGGTGGAAGATGTCGCACGGTATGGAGCTGTTGAACTATCAGGCATGTATGTCAGTCATTTTGTCGAGAAGGGTAGGCTGCAGGGCGTAGGGCTCATCAATGGTGGAATTTACATTATCAATCGGGCGTGGTATACATCGCTCGTGATGCCGGAGGCGTTCTCTTTTGAGAAGCAGATACTGGAGGTTATGTCTGGGGAGATGGCGATACATGCACAGGTCTTCGAAAACTATTTTATTGACATCGGTATTCCGGAAGATTATCATCGGGCACAAAAAGAATTCCCGATGTATTTTGAGTCAGCAACAGATTTGTTTCTTGACCGTGATGGCGTCTTGAATCGACTCCGTGTTGGTGATTATGTGAAGCGGTGTGATGAGTTTGAATGGCTTCCCGGAGCCCGTGAGGCTTTGGCTCTGCTGTCTCGCAGGTTTCGCCATATCTTTGTTGTGACGAATCAGCAGGGCGTTTCCAAAGGCTTGTTTGATGTCGCGGATCTTGAATCCATTCACCGCTTGATGCTGCATGATGTCGAGCAATCTGGCGGGCGGATTACGCAGATATATGTTTGTACCGACAGGTCAGACAGTCTGTCGCCTAATCGCAAGCCTGAGATAGGAATGGCTTTGCAGGCGGTTCGTGATTATCCTGAAGTCGATTTGCACCGTGCCGTGATGGTCGGAGATTCGCTGACCGATATGCAGTTTGCCGCCCGTGCCGGAATGCAGGCCGTTTGCGTGCGGTGTGGCAATGCCATGGACGATCGACTGCGCGATTATACGGATCTCTTTTATGACAGTCTGCTCGACTTTGCCCAGCATCAGGATTGATGGTTCACTACCTTGAAGTCATATTGCCTCTCTCCGTCGCAACGCCATATACCTACGCGGTAGACGATGCAGTGATGCCCCGGCCTATGCCGGGGGCACGTGTGCTCGTCCCACTCCGTAAACATAAGATATATACCGGTGTTGTGTGGCAATATGTTGCGAAAGCACCTGAAGGTGTCGAAGTGAAGATGCTGATTGCGGTTTTAGACGATCGGCCGATATTGACCGCGCAGCAACTTCAGTTGTGGGCTTGGATGGCAGATTATTATATGTCTGCCTTAGGTGATGTCTATCGGGCAGCAGTTCCTTCTGCGCTGAAACTTGAGAGCGAGACCCGCTTTATGATTCACTCTGCCTTCGTGGCCTCTGAACCCTTGCCGGAATCTCTGCAGTCCATTCTTGATGTGATGCGTGACGGACAGTTCTATACCGCAGCAGAGTTGGCCCGAATGATGGGTGTCAGGCAGGTTATGTCACAGCTGAACCGGCTTGTCCTGCTGGGTGCCGTGTTGACACAGGAGAGTGTGGAAGATATGTACAAACCGCGGATGAAGACCGTGGTCAGCCTGTTCGAAGCATGGCGGCAGGAATCGAAGTTGCAGGAGTTGCTTGATCAGCTCGGCCGGCGTGCACCTCGTCGTCAGGAGACACTATTGCAGTTCCTTCAGTTGTGGCAATCGTCAAGAGGTCCTGTTGATAGGCAGGAGCTTCTGAGTCGTGAGCAGGTAAGCTCGTCTGCATACAATGCGTTGGTAAGTCAGGGCGTGTTGGAGCAGCAGCAGGTTCAGGTCGATCGCCTTCAGCCACAGCAGCCCACACGTGCATCCTATCCTCTGAACTCCTATCAGCAGCAGGCTTTCGATCAGATTCTTGAGTCCTGGAAGCAGAAACCGATAGTGCTGCTTCATGGGGTCACTTCAAGTGGCAAGACAGAACTGTATATACATCTGATAGAGCAGCAACTGCGTCAGGGCAAGCAGGTTCTGTATCTTGTCCCCGAAATTGCCCTGACTACGCAGTTGACCAACCGGCTCGCCACTGTTTTTGGTCCCAAACTTGGCGTTTATCACTCAAGGTTCTCCGATGCCGAGCGTGTAGAGATATATCAGAATCTGATCCATCAAAAGTCTTATCAGCTTATCCTTGGGGTGCGGTCTTCGGTTTTTCTTCCGTTCTCAAATCTGGGTTTGGTGATTGTTGATGAAGAGCATGAAGCTTCATACAAGCAGCAGGATCCGGCTCCGCGCTATCACGCCCGCAATGTAGCACTCGTCCTGGCGCGTCTGCACAACGCCAAGACCTTGCTTGGGACGGCGACCCCTTCCATATCGTCTTACTATCATGCGGTCAGTGGTAGGTATGGGTTGGTGAAGCTGATGCATCGATACAAGGACATCAGTCTGCCGGAAATCTCGTTGCTTGATTTGAGAGAGAGCCGTCGCAAGCGGCTCATGACGGAACACTTTTCCGACCGGTTGGTCGACCTTATGCGTGCAGCCTTAAACCGTCATGAG
>JAFUXZ010000170.1 GCA_017470795.1 Paludibacteraceae bacterium | reverse complement strand
GTCATACGCAGTGCCGACGACATCGAAGGCGACAGCGTGATGCTCTACCCGGCTCACCTGCCGCACCTGCTCTACAACCTCAACCGCACCTATGTCAACCCCTCACTGGGCGACAACCGGGCCATGCTCGACCACGTCGTCAGCCTGCTGACCGACCTGCGTCAGTCAGACACCCTGCGCATCGCCTGTGTCCGCATCACCGGTCATGCCAGTATCGACGGACGTGAGGCGCACAACCGCGAGCTGGCAGGTCAGCGTGCCGACTCCCTGGCCGACTGGCTCCAGCGTCATGCCGACCTGAGCGGCCTGCTGCTTGACGTACGCGGCGAAGGTGAAGCCTGGAGCCGGTTAGAACAGCAGCTCGACCTGACCATCGAGCGCGACCCGCAGAATCCGCACGCCGGCGAACTGAGCCGCGCACGCACCATCGTCCGCTCCTCCGCTCCCCGCCAGCAGCGCTACGACGCCCTGCGCCGCATACGCGCCGGACGCACCTTTGCCTACCTGCTCGACAGCATCCTGCCCGACCAGCGCAGTGCCTATATCACCATCTATGTCACTCCGCAGGCCGACCCACTGCCCGCCACAGTCAACCGGGCCAACCAGCTGCTGCGCGACGGACAGCACGCACAGGCCTATGACCTGATGCAGGGCGTAGCCGATGATGCACGCACCTGGAACACGCTCGGCGTGGCAGCCTACTACAACGGGCAGTATGACACCGCCCTCGACTACTTCAGACGCGCAGCACAGGCAGGCAGCCCGCAGGCCCTGCACAACCTGAACGGACTGCAGCAGCTCATCGGCCGGGGCAGCAACACCGAGTAGCCGCCCGCCTGACCCGTGAGGACGGCCGCCAGGCAGCGGCAGGCAGCCGCCCGCATCCTGACAACAGACAAGACAGACAGCATACACAACAGCAACAGAAGACAAAAACAATAATAACCCCAAAATGAAACAAACGATGAAAATGAAAAAGTTCTTCGCCCTTTGCAGTGCAGCCGCATTGCTGGGCTTCTCGGCCTGCTCCGAGAGCGACACGAACGGTCCTGCCGCAACGGGCGGCAACACCGGCGAGGTGGTTAAGACCCAGTTCTCCATCGCCCTGCCACAGCGCATCGGCACACGTATGGACGGCACCACCGTGCAGGAGTCGGGCAACTTCCGCGGCATGACCAACATCCGCCTCATCCCCTTCGGCAGTGCAGTAACTACCGGAACGGAGACCCCCAACGGCGTGATGTTCACCCTCTCTGACATCACCACATTCGATGTCGCATCCAGCAAGACCAAAGTCTACGCCGACGTCGCCATGCCTCTCGGAACAACCAACATGCTCTTCTACGGCCAGGCCACCAACGCAACGTCTGACGACTTTGCCAACGGCACACTCACCGTCGGCGGCCTCACCTCCGGCGCCACCTTCACAGACCCCACACAGGTCACCTTCACCCCGACAGCCATCTGCACGTCAGCAGCAGAGTGCGGCGGCAGCACAGCCGGACAGGCGCTCGTCAGCCTGCTCACCTCAGTGGCACAGGCACATGCCGACGTCAACGGTGTTGACGTGAAGTGGAAGGACGTCACCACAGGTCAGAACAAACTGCTCTACGACCAATATCAGAAATTCATCACGCTCACTACCGGCTCGACCTACAACGTTCAGGCCACGCTTGAAGACCTCTACTTCTCGCTCGGCTCTCTGGCCAGTGGTGCCACCCCGTCAGACTACAAGCCCGTGGCCGAAGAAATCCGCTCACGCATTGCCGCAGGCGGAACCATCAACGACGCCACCAAGACCCTCACCCTGACCGCTGCTACCTATGGCGGCTATCCGGCTGACATCAACCTGCCCGACGGTGCAGTGCGTGTAGCATTCGTCAGCACCGGCGACGGCTCCTTCACCGCAGCCACCGACATGACCTACGGCACAGGCCTGAACGTGCCCACGCTCGGCACCTACGCCTATCCTGCCAACCTGTGGTATACCGCCAACAGCAGCATCCTCGTATCCAAAGACCAGCAGTCGACCAAGCCCGCCTTCACCGGCGCCTCCACATGGGCTGACATCAAGGCCCTCTACACCGACGGCACGACCGTTGCCGCCAACACGCGCTCCGTGGCCATCAGCGACGAGATTGACTACGGCGTAGGCCGTCTGGACAGCAAGGTCAAACTGGCCAACACCAACATGTACGACCATGCCGGCAACATCGTGGACATCACCAACGGCTTCACCCTCACCGGCATCCTCGTCGGCGGTCAGAAGCAGGTCGGCTGGGACTTCACACGCACCGCTCCCGGTGCTACGCTCGACGGCACGACCTACACCCTCTACGACAAGACCATCCCCTTCGCTACGGCCATCAAGACCACCGCGCCCTCTGACGCCGTATACACCCTTGCCCTCGAGACGGCTGCCGACGCCAGCGTCTACGTAGCCCTCGAGTTCGTCAACAACGGTGAGGACTTCGAGGGTGCCAGCGGCATCATCCCGGCAGGCGGCACGTTCTATCTCACGGCAGAGCTCAAACCTTCAGCCGGTACAGGCTACGCCGCCGGAACACTCGACAAAGTCTTCCTCAAAGACTACAAGACCGAGGCTACCTTCACCATCGCCGCCGGAACAAGCGGTGCTGTGAACACCACCGGACTGGGAGCCGCCACCAACTACATCCCCGACCTGCGCGCACCGGAAGTCGAACTCGCACTCTCGGTCAACCTCACATGGCAGGCAGGTCTGCAGTTTGAGGCCGAGCTCTAACCGACAAACACAACGACAAGAACATCTGCCGCTGCCTGATGCCTGACATCAGAACAGTGCCTTGCGCATCAGGCAGCGCGGAGATCTTCTGACAGGACCTTGAGACACATCAGACACACAGCATGGCAACTGGCAGCACTGACATGGTGCTGCCTGCTGTAGTCGTGTAACTTCCTGGGCATCGACGATGACCTCTCAGACTGCTCTGCCCAATATGCGCTGCTCTATCAGGCACACCTGTCAATCACCCTCTCGACGCAGATCACTGACGCCCTCTACACGGCTGACGACCTGCCCGTTGCCGCTGCCCTGCAAGACGCGTTGAGCGACGTCTTCACCGATCACGC
>JAFUXZ010000169.1 GCA_017470795.1 Paludibacteraceae bacterium | reverse complement strand
ACTGCTGCATTGAAAAAAGACTACTCACTCCTGCCGCACAACACGTTCCGCATGAACGTGCGTGCCTCATACTTTGGCGAGTATGACTCTGAAGAGCAACTGCTCGAACTTTTGGCTTATGCTCATGACCATCAGCTGCCGATACTGCACATAGGGCAGGGTAGTAATCTGCTTTTTGTGAACGATTACGACGGGCTGGTACTGCACAGCCGGATGCGTGGAGTCAGCTATGAGCAAGACGGAGATGATGTCCTTGTCCGTGCGTTGTCGGGCGTAGTATGGGATGACTTGTGTGAGCAGCTGGCAGATAAACAGCTGTGGGGGACAGAAAACCTGTCGTATATCCCGGGTGAAGTCGGTGCGTCTGCAGTGCAGAATATCGGCGCCTACGGTGTAGAGGTCGGTGAGTTGATCGAACGTGTCGAGACACGCAGCATACAGACGGGCGAAAGCCGTGTGTTCGACCGTAGCCAATGTCATTATGGATATCGTGACAGTGTCTTCAAGCAGGAACTTAAAGGACAATATGTGGTGACGGCTGTCACGCTGCGTCTTTCACGCACGCCACATCCGCGGCTTGACTACGGACAACTGCGTACGATGGCCGACAGTCAGCCCTCACTCACCCCACAGAAGATACGTCGGGCGGTGATTGACATCAGGAAGCAGAAGTTGCCGGAGGTCAGTGAGTTGGGCAGTGCAGGAAGTTTCTTTATGAATCCTGTGATAGAAAGCGGTCTGTATAAACAACTGCAGGCCCAGTATCCGCAGGTTCCGGGCTATGTGCTGTCTGACCATCGTGTAAAAGTACCGGCAGCATGGTTGATTGAACAATGTGGATGGAAAGGCTTTCGCAGCGGAGACGCCGGCGTATATGCACATCAGCCTCTCATCCTCGTCAATCACGGCCATGCAACAGGGAGCGACATTGCAGACCTGTCAGACAGGATATGTGAAAGCGTTTTCCGGCGTTTCGGCATTCATATCCGACCGGAAGTCAACTTTATCGGCAGATAGCACAGACTGACACACTGACGTCTATACAAAACCAACCATCATGAAAGCAGTCTTTTATAACGGATCACCACGTAAGAACAAAAACACGGCGCTCATGCTTGAAAGTGCCATGAAAGGTGCGCAGGAAGCCGGCGCAGAAACACAACTTGTTCATTTGTATGATATTCAGTTCCAAGGCTGTAAGAGCTGCTTTGCCTGCAAGTTGAAGAACTCCAAGTGCAATGGCATTTGTGCAATTAAAGATGACCTTCGGCCTATCCTCGAAGATGCCCGTACAGCCGATGTTATCGTGTTGGGCTCTCCGGTATACTACAGCTATCCGACGGGTGTCATGAGATCCTTTATGGAAAGGCTGATGTTCCCGATAGGCACCTATCTGTATGAGCGCGACGACGACAGTGAAAACGGCCATCTTGGCAAGCATGTGACACTACGTGACAAGGTAATACCGACTGCGATGATTTTTACCATGAATTGTCCCGAAGATTATATGCGCCAGATAAACTACCCTGTATTGCTTGAAGAAAATACAGCAGTGATGCAAGATATCTTTGGCTATAGTGAGACGCTATATGCCTGCAATACCTACCAATTTAACGACTACTCCCGTTACGACTTCAACCTGTTTAGCGAAGAGGACAAACGCCGGTATCGTGATGAACACTTTCATATCGACCTGCAGAATGCCCGTGAGTTAGGCAGACGACTGGTAGAGTTGACAAGAAGATAGTCCACCGATTGCGCCCATATCATGAACGACGAGCAACAAATATCCCGTCTGTATGAGCGGATGTATGCAGCAATGGTCGCAAAGGATGCGGATATTTTGAGTCAGGTTCTGTCTGATGATTTTGTGTTGGTGCACATGACCGGTATGCGGCAATCCAGAGAGCAATATATCCGGTACATTCTCAACGGGACGCTCAACTACTATTCAGCGCAGACAGAAGATTTGCGAATCACCATTGACGGCCGCGAAGCCACCTTGTTGGGACGAAGTCGTGTTGATGCAGTCGTATTTGGCGGAGGAAGACATGTGTGGCGATTGCAGCTCATATTCCGTCTCCGTCGTGCAGGCGACACTTGGATCTTCACTCGCGCAGAAGCATTGACATATTGATGACAGGCTTATGATAATGCAGACTGTACCTGTCTGATTATCATGAGCCTGCTTATATCCGATAGGAAGAGTCGTCATAGACTCATAATGGTTATTGCTTTTCCTGTCTTAAAAGAGCTGTCGCTGCTTTCAGTTCTTTGTTCCAGCGGATGTAGCCGATGACAGCCAGCAAGGTGTACAATGCAAAAAGGCCGCTGGTGAGCAAAAGCCCTTTCCAGATGTACAGCCCGGCCGAAATCCCGTCGGCAAGGATAAAGACGAGCCAGTTCTCTACTTCTTTCTTGACAAGCATCCATGTGCCGATGATGCACAAAGCCGTTGTTAAGGCGTCAGCTATCGGTACGGGAGAATCTGTCTGCCTCAATATGAGCCACAGGACAAGCCAGATTGCAAGGCATGTCAACAGCAGCAGGACACGCTCCCGTGCAGTTGCCTCCGTAACACCAATGTGCTGTGTATCTTGTTGCGTCTCCTTTTTATCATGTCCGGGACGAAGCCAACGCCATAAGCCGACGATGCTCACGCCGATATAATAGAACTGGATAGCCATGTCTGCATAAAACCGGCTGTTGTAGTAGACCACAATATAGATGGCTGCACTGATAATGCCGAGAATCCAAAGGGCAGCCCATCCCTTGATGGAACAACAGATGTATGCCAGAGAGAGCAATACTCCGACAGCCTCCAGCGCGTGTTCTGTCAGATATGTGATGATGCCCGTCATGCTGCTTCCTCAGAATTAAAGGGACGATTTGAGCAAACGCTCATATTCGCGTCGGCTTTGCAGAATCTCAATGGCTTTGAGCAATGACTGATCCTGTGTGTTAATGATGCGGAAGTAGCACTGATTCTCATATAGGTCGCGGGCAATCAAAGCCTTGACAACCATTTTGATGTTGCCCAAAGATCTTGTGTAGCCAACTTCATCATAGGCAATTTTCTCCTTTTCTCCGAGTTCGATGATGGTTTTTGTCATCTTGTCGGTGATGTCAAAACCGGCTTGATAGGCTTCAAAATCGGCATAGCGGCTGAGCAGCTGTTGGCGGTTGGCATCTATATACTGTGTGACAAACTTGTTGATCACACCTTTGGCAAACAGTTGCCGTTGATAACCGGAATAGCTCGACGTATCGGCTGGGATGAATACATCTGGCATGATTCCGCCCCCGCCATAGACTGTGCGCGAGGTACGCTTTGTGAGATAGCGGAGCGAATCGGGCAAGTGTATGGAGTCGGCATGCATGAACTCTCCACGTTTATATCTTTCTTCCAGATCTTTGGCGTAGTCAACTCCCTTGTAAGGTTTCTGAATGCAGCGTCCGGAGGGCGTGTAATAGCGTGAGGTTGTCAGACGGATAACGGACCCGTCGGGTAGGGGCATTTGTGCCTGAACGAGTCCTTTGCCGAAAGTGCGGCGTCCGACAATCACTCCCCGATCCCAATCTTGTATGGCTCCGGCCGTGATTTCTGCTGCCGAAGCAGAATACTCGTCAACCAGAACGACAAGTCGGATTTTCTCCAGATCGCCGCGGGAGGTTGCATCATAGTCAGTTCGTGGCTGGTGCTCTCCTTCCGTGTAGACAACCACCTTGTTTTTGTCAAGAAACTCATCTACCAGGTCAATGGCGGCAGACAAGTATCCTCCTCCATTACCCTGCAAGTCAAGTACGAGACTCTCGGCTCCCTGACTCTGAAGTTTCTTCCATGCCTGCTTGAACTCCTGTATTGTGGTGGCACCGAAGTTGTTCAACTTGATGTAGCCGATGTTTGGAGCGGCAACGTACGATGCGTCGACGCTATGGATGGGTATTTTATCCCGTGTGATTTTGAAGTCAATCAACTCTTTGACATTCTGCCGCAGAACACCAACCATTACAGCCGTACCTCTTGGTCCACGCAGTTTTTTGAGCACGTCTGTGTTCGTCAGTCCGATTCCTGCAACGTTCTCTCCGTCAATGGTGACAATCCGGTCTCCTGCCCGGACACCGACTTTCTCGGCCGGACATCCCGATATGGTCTGCACAACGTAGAGCGTGTCCTCTAAAAGCTGAAACTGCACGCCGATGCCGTCGAAGTTGCCTTCTAACGGTTCGTTGGCGCGTTTCTGCTCTTCGGCTGTCATGTATGCGCTGTGGGGGTCAAGCTCTTTGAGCATGCTTCGGATGGCTGTCTCGGCCAGTTCGGAGATGTTGACCGGGTCGACATATCTGGCTTCGATGGCGGCAAGTGCATATCCGACTTTGAGGCTTCCACTGATCTGGGGCTGATTTTGTCCTTTGGTAACGATGGCCGATGCGTTCAGCCATGTCAGGGCCGTTGCTATGATGATAACGAATCGTTTCATGCTTCAGGTTTTCTTATTGGGGATGCAAAAGTAAGAAAAAGAGTAGAGTTGTTTTTTCTTTGTATGGGCGGCAGTGTTGGTGATGCGTATTTTTGACGTATTGTCACCTCAGCAGACTTTGTCCGGGTTGTTTTTCAGAAAATCCTTCCAGCTCTGGGCTTTTCCTGTCTTAAAGGGTTTCTGACGTTCGATGTAGTGGCAGTAGGCTGCGGCGAGGGCGTCTGTGGCGTCAAGTTTTTGAGTCATGAGTTCCACGGGGATGTTCAGATATCGACGAATCATTTCTGCAACCTGTTCTTTTGCTGCCGCTCCATTGCCGGTGATGGCCATTTTGATTTTGCGGGGTTCGTATTCGGTAACACGCACGCCGTTCTGCATCGCAGCGGCAATGGCCACTCCCTGCGCGCGTCCGAGCTTGAGCATAGACTGTACGTTCTTGCCAAAAAACGGGGCTTCGATAGCCAGTTCGGTTGGGTGGAAAGTTTGACAGAGCTGGTTGACGCACTTTGCAATGTGCAGCAGTTTGACGTAGGGATCCTGAAGTTTGTGCAGCATCAGTACTCCCATGTCCAGCATATCACACTGTTTCCCATTGATACGAATCAGTCCGTATCCCATAAAGTTCGTTCCGGGATCTATGCCGAGGATGATGTCAGAGGTTTGTTGCATGCGTTGATAATTTTGCCCCATGATGTCTTTGGGGCGACATTATATCTGCGATGAGCGGGGAGGAAGATTCAGAGTACAGAAAGACCCCACGGTGATGCATGGGGCCTTTCCGAATCGTTTCAGGGCTTTGCCATTTTTTTATTTAGCGGCTTTTGCAGCAGCTTTTGCAGCGGCTTTTTCGGTCTTGATGTTACCCTTGACAACTTTTATCTCACCGTCAATTAACTTCATCTTCTGATTGTTCTGTTCGAGTTGAGCGTTGAGTTCGTTGAGGTGATTCTGAGCCTCAATCTGGTTCTTCTGGTTTTTCGAAAGGGTTTCGCCAAGTTTTTCGATTTCCCGGTTGATGTTCTGGATGGTAGCCTCGTCTGCACGGTCATCATTGTCGTTTTTGGTCAGACGTTGCTGCAGACCGTTGAGCTGTGTTGAGCGTGTGGCATTGTCGAGCATCTTGTTTTTGTTGACCTCTTTGATTTGCTTGTTGATACTGCTGTTGTCTTTCTT
>JAFUXZ010000168.1 GCA_017470795.1 Paludibacteraceae bacterium | reverse complement strand
TACAAATCACGTGCTCTGGCCAACTGAGCTAAAGAGGCTTACAACGCTTCAACACCCTGCTTTCATCCGTTAAAAAAGGCCGTTCCGACGCGTTCTATCGAAACGGCCTGCAAATGTACGGGTTTATTTTGAATTAGCAAAACACTTGTACAAAAAACTTTTCTTCGCCCCTACGATGGAAGCGTAGCCTTTTTCTGCAGAGAAAACGGAAGAACCGGCACAGTCATTTCTGACAAAGACAGTCTGACACCCATGCAGGTCTCCGACGCTGATGTTCTGCCAACGTACACCGGTCAGCTAAATTACTTCTTTTCTTTGTGCTTTTCTATCTGCCGTTCGATAGCCTCAAGACTTTCTGTCACGGCTTCTTCAAACGTATCGCACACTTTTGATGCATAGAAGTTTACATTGGGAGCCACGGCCTTGACCTGAGCCTCTTTATTCTTGGATGTTTCGGGTTTCACAACTTTCAGATGCACGTCTACATCCTGTATTTCATCGAACAACTTGACGAGTTTTGCCGTCTTTTTGTTGATAAACTCCTGCAAGGCTTGCGTGGCATTAAAATCGATTGCCTGAATGTTTGTATTCATGAATACCTCCTTTTTTATGCTCGTGGATGAGCGTTGTTGTATACTTTTTTGAGTTCTTCGAATGTTGTGTGCGCATATATCTGAGTTGTCGACAGGCTTTCGTGCCCGAGCAATGCACGAATTGCCTCTACGTCAGCCCCATGATTGAGCATCGCGGTTGCGAAAGTATGCCGCAATACGTGAGGGCTCCTCTTGTACACGGTGCTGACTTCCGACATCCGCTTATGCACCACTTTGTACACGTCCTGCAATATCATCGGCTTGCCCGACGGCCGGAGAAACACATGATTGTCCTGACGATCAATCTGCCCATTTCGCACAGCCTGATATCGCGAGATATTTTCAAGCAGTTCGTTGCTGATTGGAATAATCCGTTGCTTATTGCGTTTGCCATGCACCTGTATCTGCCCGTTATCCGCCTGACGCGTAATATCTGAATCTGTCAGCCCGAGCATCTCGGAGCATCGCATTCCGGTCTCGTAAAGCAGGTCTATGATGAGCCAGTCTCGCTGTTGAACAAAGTCGTCTGCATCGGGTTTGGGATGCAGCACCTGTTCCATTTCGCTTTCTTTGAAGAATGCCGGTATCGGTTTGTCAACCTTTGGTGTTGGTATTCGTGCTGGAATGTCATGTGCTGTTGCCCCGACTTTCATACAGAACCGCCAAAATGATTTTACAGATGACAGTTTGCGCCTTACGCTCCTCGCACCTATCCCTTGTTGCATCAGACTGACAATCCACGCCCTGATATCATTCTCCGAAACATCATCAGGGTGCAATCCGTCTGTCTCCAGAAACTGACAGAATTGTTTCAGGTCACGCTGATACGCCTGTACGGTCAGATCCGAATAGTGGCGTTCATATTGCAGATATTCGACAAAGCGGTCAATCATGTTCCGTATATATCGGCTTGCTCCGATGTTGCTGCTGCATTTCCTGCTCTGCACGTGCCTTATTGGCTGCGGCTATCTGCAAAGCAAGTTCTTCGGCTTTCAGCCTGATCACTTCCTGCTTGGTCAGTTTCTCTGACCTCATGAGCTGTTCATATATCAGCAGGGTAGCCCATGCGTCTGTTGCCGCATAGGCGCATTGCTGCTCGGTCAGCTGTTCGTTCTCCCAATTCGTCAGTCTCTGTGATTTTGATATCTTGCGTTGGAATATGATGGCAAAGATTTTCTGCAGCCCAAGGTCTACGATACCATATTCGTTGACCATATCCTGCACGTCAATACAGTTGCGTGCCTGAAACCGATGCAGCCTCATCAGCCCCAGCAGGTCATCCTTAAGCGCCAGTCCGATTTTCTTCACTCTCTTATCGCTGAAGATTTCGGCTATCTCGTTCATCACTCCAATTTTGTTAATTCTGAACAGGAAACATTTCGACAGGGTGGCTACCTGAAGCAGGGCTACTGTATGCTGCATCCCTTTCTTGAAGGAAGGGCGAGTTTCCGTATCTATGCCTATCACCTCGCTCTGCATAAGCTCTTCGACTGCCGGAGCCACGTCCTCCTGCTTGTCTATCAGCACAATCTCGCCCGAAAACAATATCGGATCCAGTTGATCAATCTCTTCTTTCGTTATTTTTCGTTGATACATATTATTAAGGTTTGAAACAAGGACCTTGGCTTTTCTCTCGCCTCAAAGGTATGGATTATTTTTTATATCATGTGGCCGGATATGTGTCAAAACACACCTTCTTCCTGATTCTTGTTGTAGTTGAACATGGCATTGCGCATCGTGTCCCGTGGTTGTTCGGCCGATTCAGCCGGAGTCTGCCCCGTCGGTTCGGGCTTTGAGCGCAGCTGATGCAAGGCTCGAAGCACACTGAGGAGTTTCTGCCCCCAGTGCTGTTCGAAGGCTTCCATGCACTCCTGTACGGCATCGGTCATCACCTCCACGTCACCGGTCTGGAAATTACCCGCCATATTCTTCAGTTCCTGATATATGTCTGCCAGGTTTTCTGAAATATGAACCAGGATGGGGGTCTCACTATAGGCCATGTCGTCATGGAAGGTCTCCAGATAGGCATCGTCGGGCTCCATCAGGTCTTTTGTACGCCTTGCTATTTCATCATATTCGTATTCGCTCACAAACTGCTCACAAAAGCCTTGCTGCTCGTGTTCGGCCTGCGGCAGCAGCACTGTCTTCAGATACAGCAGAGGCAGCAGCCGAACCAACTTCTCAACAAACGATGAGCGCTCTTCTTCGTGCACATGTTCAAGCAGCAGGCAGTATTGTGCAGAGACTGTCACAAAATCTATCACTCCTGTCGAGTAGACATAATGTTCCGGCAAGTTTTCCATAGTTATCTTATCTGACATACAAAGTTAATACATTTTTACACAGCATCTTCCTATTTTAGTGCCTGATAGGCCACATTGTGCAGTAAAGTTTTAGGACTCCGCCCCGAATGATTGGTTTCCATGTTGGTGTACATCAGCAGAATCAGCTTTTCCCGGGGATCTATCACGTAGTCCGTCCCAAACATTCCTCCCCACCGCATGCTTCCCTCTGATATGATGGTGTTGTGCGCATTCTGCGGTGTGAACACATCCCACGCCATACCGAATCCGATTTCGCCACGCATCTGCCCCACTCCGTTCTGCTGCATCATCTCAAGCGTCTTGCGGCTTAAAATCCGATGATGATTAAACTCTCCATGATTGAGAATCATCTGACAGAACTTGGCATAGTCTTCAACAGTGCCGCTCATCCCCGCCCCCGTACTTTTAAGCATCCGGGCACCGCCTATGGGATAGCGTTGATACAGGTCGTTCGCGGAGCGTTGGAGCGGTCCTCCTTCCGGATAGTCGTACAACGTGACCAGCCGGTCTGCCTGCTCTTCGGGCAGATAGAAGAAAGTTTCCGTCATGCCCAACGGATCAAGCACGCGCTCATGTAGAAATGTCTCAATATCTTTCCCTGACAGTATTTCACACAGCGATCCCAGCACGTCAACATTCATGCTGTACGTAAACTGTTGGCCGGGGTCATGTGCAAGCGGCATGTATCCCATCCGCTCAGCGTTTTGAGCAAGCGTAATGCTGTCGAGCGAGTTGAGCGGTCTGATTCCGAGCGACTGAGCGATATCCCAATAGTATCCCTGATAGCTCAGCCCGGAAGTATGCGTTATCAGGTCACGAATCGTTATGTCACGGCTTGCCGGACGCGTTGTGTAGCATCTGCTCTGTTCGTCATACGATGTCAGCACCTGCGGGTTGGCAAATGACGGGATGTAGCGCTTGATGGGCTCATCCAGCTGAAACTTCCCTTCTTCGAACAGCGTCATCAGCCCCACTACGGCAATGGCTTTCGTCTGAGACGCTATACGGAAAATGTCTGTCGGGCGGCAAGGCTGATTGCGTTCCCGGTCACGATAGCCGAATGCCCGCTCATACACAATGCGTCCGTCATGCACCACCATCACCGACGCGTTCGGAATCCAGCCCGAGTCGACATACGCCTCAAAGGCTCGGTCAATACGGTGAAGACGGGCAGTATCAAAAACGGCTGAAACATCTGCCCCACGCACAAGGCTTTGCGGCACGGCATCCTGCCTGTCTGCCTCTTTGGAGCAGGCAGACAAAACCGTCATCGCCACAGAAAGAAGTAGGAAAAGATTTTTACGCATGCCTGATTATTTTTTGCCATAGTCGGCACGAACACGCTTAGACACCACCCACGTCACGGCCAGTGTGACCAGACAGCAAAGCATCACGACCCAGAAGAAGGCCTCATAGCCAATCCTGACCTGTATCCAGCCGGCCACCAGCCCGGGCAGCATCATGCTCAAAGCCATGAATGCCGTACAGATTGCATAATGAGATGTCTTGTAGTCACCCTCTGAGAAATACATCATATAGAGCATATAGGCCGTGAAACCGAATCCGTATCCGAATTGCTCAACAGCCACCAAAGCCGTAATCAAAAGCATGCTGTCCGGCTGCACCGCGGCAAAATAGACATAGACCAAGTCTGGAAGCGTGATGCTGGCTGCCATCAGCCACAACGCACGACGCAATCCGACACGCGCAGCAAACAAGCCCCCAAGGATTCCCCCTGCGGTCAATGCAACGGCACCGATTGTTCCGTACACAATACCGACCTGCTCGGTTGCGAGCCCCAAGCCCCCGGCAGTCTTCCCTGCCAGCAGAAAAGGAGTGCAGAGTTTGACAAGAAAAGCCTCCGGAAGCCTATACAACAGCATAAAGACTATGGACAGCCACACTCCGGGTTTACCAAAGAACGTTGAGAACGAGTGCGCAAAACCGGCAAAGACCTGCCGCGCCGACTGCCGACCGTTATGCTCACGCATATCCTGATCCGCCTTCGGACGAGGTATAAAAAAAAGATGATAAACCGTAATCAGCGCAAACACGGACGCAGCACATATCATTGCCACCCGCCACGAAAGCGGCACGTCGCCCGTACGCTCCTCTATCACGCCTGCCACATAGACCAGCACCCCCTGTCCGAACAGCATCGATATGCGATAGAAAGTGCTCCTGATGCCGACAAATGCCGACTGCTCATGTTGCGTCAGAGCAAGCATATAGAAGCCATCCGCAGCGATGTCGTGCGTCGCTGAAGCAAAAGCCATCACGACAAACCAACCAAGCATGACGTAGAACATGCTGACCGGTGTGTGCCCCATAGCAATCAGCGAGTCTTCAGGACGAGGGATTGAGAAGATTATCAGCAACATGACAGCTGACATCATCACCTGCATTGACACAATCCACCAGCGCTTTGAGCGCAGGATATCGACAAATGGACTCCAGAAAGGTTTTATAACCCAAGGCAGGTATATCAAACTGGTGAAAAACGACATCTCGTCGTTTGCCACACCCATCTTAGTCAACATCAACACGAGGATATTGTTGACTATGAAATAAGGAATCCCCTCTGCAAAATACAGCGTCGGAACCCACAGCCACGGAGTACTCTTTATAATCTTCGCATCCATTGATGTCCGATGCTACCGTACGTCAGTCGTGCGACGACAGATATTCGTGCATCATCTTGGCAGCATGACGTCCGTCACTCATCGCCAGAATCACCGTTGCACCACCACGCACAATATCTCCGCCCGCAAATAAGGTTGGAATGTTACTTTGCATGTCCTCATTCACCTCAATGGTTCCACGACGACTGACTGCAAGTCCGTCAACCGATCGAGGGATAATCGGATTTGGCGAAACACCAATGCTCACTATCACCTGGTCCACATCAACCCACACCGTCTTACCCTCAACCGGAACAGGACTCCGGCGCCCTGACGCATCCGGTTCGCCAAGTTCCATCACCTGCAACAACATACGCGTCACATTGCCCTTTTCATCACCATCATATTCCAACGGATTATGCAGCGTCATGAACCGGATACCTTCCTCCTTGGCATGTTTGACCTCCTCTGCCCGAGCCGGCATCTCCTGCTCGCTACGCCTATACACAATCACTACATCGGCTCCCATACGACGTGCGGTACGTGCAGAGTCCATCGCAGTGTTTCCACCTCCAATCACGGCTACACGACGCCCATGCTGAACAGGCGTGTCACTCATTTCGCTTGCGGCATTCATCAGATTGACGCGAGTCAGATACTCATTGCTTGACATCACCCCATTCAGATTTTCGCCCTTGATATCCATAAATCGCGGCAGTCCTGCCCCAGATCCGACAAAGACAGCATGATAGCCCTCTGCCTGAAGCTGTTCGAAAGTTATTGTCTTACCAATAATTGTGTCACACATAAAGCGTACGCCCATGCGCCGCAGGCCTTCTATCTCTGCATCAACAATGCGATTGGGAAGCCGAAACTCCGGGATTCCATACTTCAACACGCCTCCGATCTCATGCAGGGCTTCGAACACCGTTACCTCATAGCCTTCACGAGCCATATCGCCGGCAAATGCCAGTCCGGCAGGTCCGGACCCCACCACAGCGATTCGCTTCCCGTTAGCCTGCCGGCATTGCGGAATCGTCATCTGCCCCGACTCTCGTTCATAGTCGGCCACAAAACGCTCCAAATATCCGATAGCCACAGGCTCATGCCCGGACTTCAGATGTATGCATTGCGCCTCACATTGCTTCTCTTGCGGACACACACGTCCACATACCGCAGGCAAAGTGCTGCTCTGTTTGATAATCTGGGCGGCTGTAACATACTGTCCGCGCTCGACATTCTTGACAAAATCGGGAATTCTGATGCTTACCGGACAGCCCTGTACGCAACCGGGATTTGCGCAGTCCAGACAACGGCGGGCTTCAGTCAAAGCCTGCTGTTCACTGAGCCCTTGGTTAACTTCTTCAAGTCGGGTCGTGATACGATAGGCGGCATCGAGCTCCGTCATCCTGACCCGGATTGTCTGCATGCGCTCTTTCGGACTAGTGCTGCGTCTGAGTTCTGCACGCCATGCAGCATTGCGATCAGTGGCTTCTGCAAGGTCTGTTTCCCTGTGGTTCTCGCCAAAGTAGGTCCGCACGGGAGCATCTGCCGGATGTTCGTTCGCTTGCTGACGAGCCTGATTCCTATATTGCTCGTCTGCCTCTGCCTCTTC
>JAFUXZ010000167.1 GCA_017470795.1 Paludibacteraceae bacterium | reverse complement strand
TACCCCGATATACATGCACGGGCAGGTCTGCAATAACATCATTGCACTTCGTATTGACTACATAGAGTAAAGAGGTGATTTCAGGAAAAGCACTTGCGATGTCAGCCATAAGCATCTCACGCGATGCCTCATCATCCTGTCCGAACACAACAATCAGCATCAACTCGCCCTTGTTGGAATTGCGCACAATCAGATTGCGCAGCAAACCCTCCTGCGTCCGCAAATTGAAGAAGGTCATGCCATGCTGAATCGCGAACCGGCGTATGTGATTGCGTATTCGGTTGTTGACATCATCCATCAGCAGACATTGACTAATGTCTAACACCTTATCAAATGCAGTCGGTATATGAAACCCGAGTCCATAAATATCGGCAGGTTCTGTCAATTCGCCGCGCTCTTGGATATCTTCCCAAGTACGCCACTTCCGGTTGCTGAATGTAAATTCTAACTTATTGCGGTAGGCATACACATTACGAGAGCCGAGGATGGGCATTATTTCGGGAAGTTCTATATGCCCAATGCGTGTCAGGTTGTCGAAGACTTGTCTTTGCTTATGCTTTAACTGTTCTTCGTATGGCAGAATCTGCCACTTACAGCCACCACATACACCAAAATGCGGACAGGGAGGAACAATTCGGAGCGGTGAAGGCGTTATAATCCGCAACACACGTGCCTCCATATACTTATGCTTCTTGCGCGTAACCTGCAAGTCAACCACATCACCCGGTACGGCATACGGAACGAACACCACGCAGTCATCAACACGAGCCAGAGCCTTTCCCTCTGCTGCGACATCAGTAATCGTTATGCCCTCCAACACGGGCTGTTGCTTGTTTTTACGCGACATTCCGGCAAGTCCTTTCGTCTGTATGTTATGAAAAAATTTGAAGCAGCTCTTGTACGCTAACTTGCCTCTGCTCTCCCGTTTTCATATCCTTAAGCATCACGGTCTCAGCACTCATCTCGCTTTCACCCACTATGGCGACATACGGAATCTGCTTCTGGTCAGCATAGGTCATCTGACGCTTCATTTTTGCGATATCCGGATATATCTCCACATTCACTCCTGCTTCACGAAGTGTCTTTGCCCATGACAGACAGTAGATTTGCTCTGACATACCAAACGGGGCAAACAATAATTGCGTCTGTTCAGCACTTGTCTGCGGATAGAGATTCAACTGGTTCAGCACATCATATATACGATCCGCTCCAAAGGAAATCCCGACACCAGATACATTTGGCATCCCAAAAATGCCTGTCAGATTATCATACCTTCCACCACCCGTGATGCTCCCCATCTCGACATCCAGTGCCTTAACCTCAAAAATTGCACCGGTATAGTAGTTTAGGCCACGTGCAAGCGTCAAGTCAAGTTCTATCGGCATACGTGCAGGAGCACCTTTGAGCAACTTAAATATGTCCTGCATCTCGTGAACTCCCTTCTGTCCCTGCTCTGAATGCTGTAGAATCGTTTCCAGTTGGTTAAGTTTCTCTTCGTTATTGCCCTGCAACATCAGAATAGGCTGTAACAAGTCAAGCGCATCAGCCGATATACCGCGCTCCAACATTTCCCTGTTGACAGCATCGAGTCCGATTTTGTCCAACTTGTCAATGGCCACCGTGATGTCCACCAGGTGATCTGCCTGCCCTATATGCTCAGCTATTCCGGCAAGAATCTTGCGATTGTTAATCTTCAGGCACACACGAATACCAAGCCGTGCATATACCTCGTCAACAATCTGAATCAGTTCCAACTCATTGAGCAGAGAGTCAGAGCCTACTACGTCAACATCGCATTGATAGAACTCGCGATAACGCCCACGCTGCGGACGATCGGCACGCCATACAGGCTGAATCTGGTAGCGCTTGAACGGGAATTGTATCTTGTCTCGGTTTTGAACTACAAAGCGCGCGAATGGCACCGTCAGGTCATATCTCAGTCCCTTTTCGCTGATTTTATTGGTCAGGCGGATACTATTACGCTCAAGCAGTTCGTCATCTGTCAGTTTTCCGACAAAATCACCGGAGTTTAAGATTTTGAACAGGAGTTTATCGCCCTCTTCCCCATACTTGCCCATGAGTGTGGAGAGATTCTCCATGGCCGGTGTCTCAATCTGCTGAAATCCGAAATGGCGGAAGACAGATTTGATTGTGTCAAATATGTAGTTGCGACGTGCCATCTCTTGTGGCGTAAAGTCGCGTGTCCCTTTTGGAATAGATGGTTTCATGTATGGTTTGTTGACTTTATTCTATTATGACCTTCAGCAATCGTCACAAGTTCGATATATTGTTGAAACGGTGGCCGAAATCGCTTTCACAGACACTTGTAGAAGTGACAGACCCACTGAGATTGTTCACTTGAACAGCATGTTGAAGATTGTGTCAGTAGCTCCAAGGTTCTGACGTACATAGTTGCCGGCAATAGCTCCACTCTCTTTTGGATTGTCGAATAACTGCTGAAGCACGCGATCAAGTTCTTTATAATTCTTGATGCTGAATCCGCCTTTGAATTTCACCAACTGACGAGCCTCACGAAAGTGGTCATAGTGTGGCCCAAAGACGACAGGAACCCCAAAGGTTGCGGCCTCGAGCGTGTTATGAATCCCCACACCGAAACCACCGCCAATATATGCCACCGTCGCATAGCGATAGATACTTGAAAGCAGCCCCATTGCATCAACCACCATACAGTTGCAACTGTCAAGGTTGGACGGAGTGGCTTCCGTATATCTTATAAACCTGCCTTGGAGCCCTTGGAAAATGCTGTGTAACCGTCCCTGATGTATTTCATGGGGCACTAATATCAGCTTGATTTCAGGATGCTCGGCATGCCAGCGAAAGATCAGCTCTTCGTCCGGCTGCCACGAACTCCCGACCACTAATGTCGGCTGCCCGTTAACAAACTGCTCTATCTGCGGAATCTGCTGTGCCTTCCGGGCAATGGCCGTCACACGATCGAAGCGCGGATCACCACACACGGTCACGTTGTTGATGTGAAAACGAGCCAGCAGGTCGCGCGATTTCTCGTTCTGTACAAACAGATGCGTGAACAAATGCAGATTCTTGCGATAATGCCTTCCGTACCACTTGAAGAAGGTCTGTGAACGACGGAATATAGCCGCGATGATATAGGTCGGAATCTGCCGTTTATGAAGTTCATGCAGGTATGCCGGCCAGAACTCATATTTGATAAAAATAGCGAGTTCCGGTTTCACAAGATCGAGGAAAGCCCGAGCCTTTTTCATCGTGGCAAACGGCAGGTAGGCCACGATGTCGGCCAGTGGGTAGTCCTTGCGCATCTCATAGCCTGAAGGCGAAAAGAACGTGAGCAGAATCTTCAGTTCTGGACGCTCTTGCTTGAGCCGTTCGATGATTGGACGCCCCTGCTCGAACTCACCAACCGATGCTGCATGAATCCATATATAATGTGCATCAGAATCCAGTTTTGATGCAATGTGGCTCATTGCTTTACGTTCTCCCTCAACGAGTTTTCCTGCTTTTTCGTGCCCGCAGAGTGCAGCAAAGCGAAGTAGTCCGAAATATATGTTTGTTATCATCCGATTGTCATTTTGTCATTCATTCACCATAATTTGTTCTTGCTGACGACCGCTTGAAATTCCTTAAGGTAGAATGGATTAAAATATGCCAGGTCAACGGCCTGATATCCGCGTGCTGCATCAGAGGCCAGTTCTGCCACGTATCTGGCTTCGGGAACGATGTTTTCCATCAGTCGAATCATCCCTTGCGGAAGCATCGGTCTGCACTTCCCAGCTCCATTGCCACACAGAACCACCTCACGTCCTGCAGAGAGACTTGAGAGTGAATCCTGAGTAATGATACGCGCCTCAACAGGCATGGCCTGATTCAGATGAGCATCGTAGAGTGCAGTGTACACCTCCATCCGGCGTGCATCTATCATTGGGCAATACAGCGTCTCGGAGCCTGCATCTGAATCCCTCTGACGTGCTGACATGGCAATCGCCTGCAGTGTGTCTACAGCAAAGAGAGGCAAATCCATTCCATAGCACAGGCCTTTGGCCGTAGCCGTACCGATGCGCAGTCCGGTATAAGATCCCGGACCCTGGCTGAGTGCTACAGCGTCAAGATGCCTACCCTGCTGCTT
>JAFUXZ010000166.1 GCA_017470795.1 Paludibacteraceae bacterium | reverse complement strand
GTAGACTTCTTCGCTTGTCACCACGGCGGTGGTCATCCCGTCCATGTCGGCGTGTGCCTGTGCCAGACGGTCGGAGGCGGCTTTGAAGTCGGGGTGAGTGATGATGACCAAATCGATGCCGCTTAATCCGTGCAGGTTCTGATTGGGGATGCCGCCTACGACCTGCGGCTCGGGGAGTTCGTTGATGCGTGTGAGGTCGACCGCTACATACTGGTGGACAGTATCGCCGTTGAGGCCTGCGAAGCTCAGTGTCTCACCGCTGTGTGTGACCTGCATGCGTTTCATCTCGGTCGGCTCTGTGATTTCCCAGACCTCAACGCTGCTGCCTGCATTGCTCAGCGAGAAGAGATAGGGCTTGGAGTCGCCGTAGTTGTCTATACTGCGGAAAGGCATGTTGCTGCCCGACATGATGAGGCTGCGACAGGCGTTTACTTCGAGGTAGTCCAGGTAGCCGATGGTGCTGGCTTCGGATGCGGTAAAGGTCAGGCGAAACTCGTCAATGTCTTTCTGTGCCTTGAACGAACTGGTGATGCTGCGCGTATATGCCTGATCGGTCATGGTGGTCGACTTGCTGATGTTGAGTATGCGCGAGTTGCCGGCAAAGGCAAGAGCGAAGCTGGCCGTCTGTTGCGTCGATGTAGCCACGTTCATCACGGCTTTGACGGATTGGCTCGTGTAGACATTGTCGAAGTGGAACGGGATGGTGATGCTTGTCCCGGAGGTCATCCGGTCGCCCATGAACTGGCGTCCGCCGCCGGCAAGTCCGGAGGGGTCGACGAGGTTGACGGCTTCGCGTTCGTAAACCGAATAGTCGGTGAAGCGCGATACGGAGTAGGTCCCCTCTGCTGTGGGGATGGCCGCAGCGTTTGTGATGCGCTTTTTCTGTCCGACATCTGACGACGTTACGAAGTAGTAGCCCGAAGTCGCATAGGGATTGATTGTGTGCTCGAAAAGTCCTGTGGTACTATTGTAGCTCCATGAGGTCGTACCCTGTGCGTAGAAGATGATATTGCTGCCATCGTCATAGACGGCAATTTCCGGCAGGTCGTCTGTTTTCTTCTGCAGGAAGTCTTGGCTGAGCATTGCTCCGCCGTACCCGAATACGCGTACGTTAGCGGGGTCGATGCCGGCAGCGCGCAGGGTAGTGTAGCTGATACGGTACAGGCCCGTGCTGTCAATGCGCAGCTTGACGAAGTTACCTGTTGCGAGTACCGACTGGTCGGCATAAGTGTGTGTGCCTGTTGCCCTGATGACCTTTGCTTTTGGCGGGATGGATGTCTGAAGCTGGTAGTTCGTCAGACGCATTATGCGCCCGTCCTGCAAAGCGAACGGGAACACGGCGGTCTGCAGCTTGTTGCCTTCGTCAGTGATGAACACATGTGTCTCCACGAAGGCCTCTGATCCCAGAACATCGGGGTCGATGAGGCGTGCCTCGTTTTCAGGGACGGCTTCGTACTGTGTGTTCATGATGGTCACGACAGGCTCCAGCTGCCCTATCGGCTGTATGTTTACAATCGACGGCAGGCGGTCTGACCGGAGATAGGCCGCATGGTCTGCTGTAATGACGGACACTGAAGTGGTGTCGGCATACCACGTTTCAAGTCCTTTCCATTCGACTTTATGACTTACTGTCTGTGCTGCCATATTGAGCGTTGCGGTGCAACTCAGCAGAAGCAGCAGACCAAAGCGTGTTTTCTTCATCTTGTTTATGTTTGTCATGGACATTCTTGGCATGTCTTGGATATTTGTCGTGTTTATTTGATACTGAAGCTCATCAGATGCCGGTCGTTCAGGAATCCGTCAAGCCGGTCGTTCTGTTCGACGGGTCCTGTGCCCGAGGGTGTTCCGCAGAAGATTAGGTCGCCCGTATGGAGCGTGAAGTAGCGGCTTACGTGGGCCACAATCTGACAGAGGTTTTCCGTCATGTCGCCGATGCCGGCCTGCTGCACCGTCTGCCCGTTGCGCATCAGGCGAATCTCGGCGTTGTTGAGGTCGGCTATTTCGGCCAGCGGTATCATGCGGCTCACGGCGGCAGAGCCGTCAAAACCTTTTGCGACGCTCCACGGCAGCCCTTCCCGGCTTGCCTGTTGCTGCAAATCGCGTGCCGTGAAGTCGACTCCGATTCCGATGGCGTCGAAGTAGCGGTCGGCGAAACGCTCCTGTATGTTACGTCCCATGCGGTTGACGTGTATCACGGGCTCAATCCCATAGTCCACACGGGTGGTGTAGTTGGGGATGAAGAAGGGTTTGTTGCCGTTAAGCAGGGCTGTGTCGGGCATGACGAAAGGAACGGGGTCGGCCGACGGGCGTCCCATTTCTGCCGCATGCGAGGCAAAGTTATATGCCATGGCGAGAATCTTCATCGTTGTGTGTGACTAAGCCGGTTGAACATGACGGCCAGATGTGCGTAGATGGATGTGTTCTGCACCACAACGGCCTCCGGGACACGGATTCTGAACGGCGTGAAGTTCCATATAGCCCGAATGCCGCCTTCGACCATGATGTCTGACACTTCCTGCGCCTTGTCGACCGGAACGGTCAGCACGCCAATCTGGACGTGCATCTTTTGTTGCAAATCCTTGAAGCGGTCAATGTGGTGTATGGGCGTGCGGTTGATGCTCGTACCGGCCAGTTCGTACTTGCTGTCAAATCCGGCCACGATGTCCAGACCGAACTGTGCCAGACCCGAATCATGGAGCAGAGCACCGCCAAGACTCCCCACGCCGAACAGGAAGGCCCGGTGTGTGTTCTTAAACCCGAGAAACTCTTCCAGCAAATCGACCAGCTGGGCAATCGGATAGCCCACGCGTGTGCGCCCTGAGATGCGGACGTACGACAGGTCTTTGGCCACCACAGACGCATCGATGCCGATGTCATGAGCAATCTGGGTCGACGAAAGATACTGCCCTCCCTGACGCTGTATCAGTTTGGCAAATGCCAGATACCAGGGAAGACGGCGTAGCGTCGGCTCCGGAATGTTCTGAATCTGTTCTATTGAGGGCATGAAAATCACCTGTTTAGCCTGCAAAGGTACAAAATGACAGCCGAAAAACAAACCGATATTCGACAGAGCCGTCAGACGGCCCTCAAAGCAGACGTCTGTCCAAATCCGGCGGCGTAACCTACGGGTACGGATTGGGTGAGTGCGCGGCCGATAGTCGGGCAGTCACCCACCCTTTACGCCTGCTGCGCGACTGCCGGCAGAATGTCCGCGTAACGGATGCCCGTCCACAGGGATGCCGGCTGTGCCCACCGTGAAGGTCTGCCTCTCTGCGTCTCCGGCGGGAAAAGACGCCTTCAGGCATACCTGCACATGCAGCCCGCAGGAGTTGACTGCCCGTAACGGTTGGTGATTGATTTCAGCGTGTGACGGCATGCTGCGTCTGCTGTGTTGTCGGCAACATCCTGCTCAGGCGGTTTGCATATCGTTTTGGTAGTGGGGGCTGCTCTCGGCGCGTCTTGTTTTTGTGTCCTCAAGGCAGGTTTTTATCGACGAAAAGCAAAAAAATGAATGAAAAGCATGCTTGGTCTTGTTTTTTTTTGTCCAAAATACTATCTTTGCGGATGTAGTGGCTGTTATACAAGCGGATTAGTCAATAATTTTAATCGATGGAGCCTATGAACAAACGAATGAATTATGCAGTTGCGGGTCTGATTCTGATGGCCTGCCTGACATCGTGTGTCACCAACACGATTGAGACGAAGAAGAAATATGACAAGTCAGCAGAATACACGACGCTGAAAGCGGTAAGCGTGGCTGAACTGCGCGACATTGTCCGCTCAGACACGGAACATTACAAGGTGATACATTTCTATCAGGCCGCATCACCGATGATTCTCAAGCCCTATGCGGCCTTGAAGGAGGCGCTTGGCGGCGACCGTGGGGTGCGCGTGATAAATGTGATTACCGACTGCGGCGGACTGAAGTATGCCGAACGCGAACTGCGTGAAGCCGGGCTGACAGGAGCAGATGATGTGTATTATCTGCGTGACGACTCGGAGAAGTTCAGGATGTATGACGGCAAGAACATCAACCCCCGCCGCACACCCGACCTGATGAGCGAACTGTTTGTCAATGCTGCCGACTACACAGCGGCTGACCTGCGTGGTTTCTATATCGCCGACCCGAAGGGCAACTTGAAGAAACTCCGCATGAAGTATGACAAAGGCGATGTTCACTCCGAAGCCATCGGCAGTATGTGGCCCACCCTGTTTGACAGTTATCAGAACGGTCAGTTTGGCAGCACTATCGGCAGCGAAATCCGGAACATGAAGTATGACGTCATCTCCGAACTTGACGTGACTGACGAGTATGCATGGATGGCTATTCCGGCCGGAACAAGTGCAGAGCGGCGGAAGCAGATTCTGAAGGCTGCGAAGTGAGCGTAAAGGGTTGATATACGGCATCGCGGAGCCTGCTTCTCATGCCCTGCGCATGAAGCGGGCGTCATTTACACAGACAGATTGCCATGACAGTGACCGGAAGGTGCACGTCATGGCAATCGTTGTGAAGACCGCTATCGGTAGCTCTTACTCGCGGTTCTTGGAGTCGATAAAGAGGGTCACGGGTCCGTCGTTGATGAGGCTGACCTGCATGTCGGCACCGAAGACCCCGCTCTGAACATCGCCGTCAAAGGCCTCCTGAATCATTGTCAGAAAACGGTCGTACAGTGCGCGTGCCGTCTCGTGTGCAGCGGCTTTGGCATAGCTCGGACGATTGCCGTGGGCGGTCCGTGCATGAAGGGTAAACTGGCTGACGATAAGGAGCGAGCCGGCCACCTCCTGCACGGAGCAGTTCATCACGCCCTGCCTGTCGTCAAAGATGCGCAGACGGACGAGCTTTCGGGTCATCCACGCGAGATCCTCATCGGTGTCCGCATCTTCAAAACCGACAAGGACGAGCAGTCCGTGACCGATGACGGCGTGCTGCTGTCCGCCGATGCTGACGGAGGCCGAGCGGACGCGTTGTGTGATGGTGCGCATGGTTTGGCTGAATGTTGTCGTGTGAGAATCGGCCGCAGAAGCCGATGATGAAAGAAAAGAGAGGAGTCCGCCGGTTGTGACGAAGGCTCCTCTCTGTGTTTTTTGTCAGAATCAGATGCCGAGTTTCTTGCGGATGTCCTTCGGGATGGCATCTTTGTGTACCACGAAGTTCATGGTCTTGTAGGCAGCAAAGGCTTTGGAGATGTACCACGTGCCCTTGTATTTGTTGTTCGTGCCCCAAGAGTTCTTGATCATGTAGTATTCCTTGCCGTTCTGGTCGGTAGCAATGCCATAGATCTGCATGCCGTGATCGTCGGTAGTCTCCCAGTTGTCATAGGCTTTCTGACGCAGTTCCTGCGTGACTTCAATCTCCGGCAACGGACCCCGAGTGAGTTCGTTGCGCTTGTCGGTCTGTGTCAATCCCGTCCACCGGGCCTGATCCGACCCGACAAGTTCTGCACCACGCTTCTCGTCGGGCATCACGCCGATACCCTGACGGGTGAATCCGGTCTCTGAAACGTCCGACCCCCAGCCTATGGTATAGCCAGTCTGGATGGCGTTGTCCATGACGCGCATCATGTCTTCAAGAGGCAGATTGTAACTCAGAGCCATGCGCCAGTTGTCCTGTACCTCGATGGCGAAGGTCTCGTAAAACGGATGATGGCTGAATGAAGTGATTGATACGTAGTCATCCGGATTCAGACCGAGCATCTTAACAAACGATTTCGGAGTGTATTTCTTCCCATTGTATTCAAACTCTTCGGGGCAGGTGCCAAGATAACTGTCATAGACAGCCTGAAGGCTTTTGAGCCAGTTCTGTGTGATGGTTTTGGCCGTCGTCTTGGCAATGGCGTTGACCATCGATCCGGCCAGGGCATCCAGCTCATGATGATTGGGCAGCGTGTCGCCGTATTCGATACCCGGCATGGCTGACTGCGGAACGAGGCCGTAGTACTTGGCGCAGTAGATGATGTCGTAGAAACTGCCGCCGGGTGAGAAGCTGCTCGCTCCATGCAGCCTGACGTAGTTTTGCGCCCGATCCATCATTGTGTGACTCACGATGAACATTTCAGACAGGTCGTATTCGCCCTTGCCCATGCGCAGCAGTTCGGATTCCAGGAAGCCGCAGGAAGCGAAAGCCCAGCAGGTGCTTGAGCGATGCTGGTTTTTGACAGAGGTAATGGGATTGGCTTTGACTGTGGTGAAGATAAACGTGTCCTGACGTGTGGACTCAATGCTGTCAGCAGCGTGAATGGACAAAGTAACCATGCATGTTGCCAGCAGCGCACATAGCATAACGTGTGAGTGTTTTGTCATAGTATATAAGAGTTAATGATTGGTTTCCGGTACGCGCAAAGGTACAAATCTGTTCCTGTTGAACAAACACTTTGATTATAAAGCGGGCTTTGAGCCTGCGTTCAGGACAGCCGGGCGGCTGCCTGTTCGATTTTGCGGGCAATCTGATCGTTCGACAAGTTGCCGATGCTGCCGATGTGCGTGTGGTGCACCTCACGTGTGGGTTGATACTCATGATGCTGCACCTGCATCCCCACACGTCTGTATGCCTCGCGGAATGGGACTCCGTCGAGCACAAGCCGGTTGACGTCCTCGACCGTGAAGAGGTGGTCGTAGCGCGGATCGTCGAGGATATGTCTGTTCACGCGGATGTGGTCGAGCATGAAGTCGAGCATCTGAAGGCATTCGCCCAT
The DNA here is from genome assembly GCA_017470795.1 of Paludibacteraceae bacterium. Classification (GTDB taxonomy): domain Bacteria; phylum Bacteroidota; class Bacteroidia; order Bacteroidales; family Paludibacteraceae; genus RGIG4928. Next base: position 16,779 of record JAFUXZ010000166.1, on the reverse strand, counting down.
CTGGCAGACAGCAGGGAAGGTGACGTCTTTGAGCAGCTGTAAGTCACGCTGATAGCCAAGGGGTAGGTTGCTTGTGAGCAGTGAGACCTCTCCCACGACAGACTGCAGCAGGTTGCATCGGCCGCGCATAATCTCAAACACATCGGGGTTCTTCTTGTGCGGCATGATGCTTGAGCCGGTAGTATATTCATCGGGCAGGCTGATAAAGGCGAAATTCTGGCTGCAGAACAGGCAGACATCCATTGCCAGCCGGCCGACCGTCGAGGCAATGGCTGAGAGGGCGTAACTCAGGGCGCGTTCGGTCTTGCCACGGCTCATCTGCGCTGCAACGACATTGTAGTGCAGGTCATGAAAGTGGAGCAGGTCGGTGGTCATCTGGCGGTCAAGAGGGAAAGACGATCCGTATCCTGCTGCCGAACCGAGCGGGTTCTGGTCAGCGATGCGCAAGGCAGCAAGCAGAACTTCCATATCGTCGGCAAGCGTTTCGGCATAGGCTCCAAACCAGAGTCCGAATGACGAAGGCATGGCCACCTGCATGTGCGTGTATCCGGGCATAAGCACATCTTTGTACTGCTCGCTGAGCCGCAGCAGATGCCGGGCAACATCGCATGTCAGGTGCCCGATCTGGCGTAGTTGGGCACGATAGAAGAGTTTCAGGTCAACCAATACCTGGTCGTTACGACTCCGGCCGGCATGAATCTTCTTGCCGACCTCGCCAAGACGTTCGGTGAGGAGTTGCTCAACCTCGGAGTGGATGTCTTCAACCCCGGGTTCGATTTGAAACTGTCCGGATTCAATCTCGTTGGCAATCTGTTGAAGTCCCTTGAGCAGGATGTCCAGCTCTTCACTGCTCAGCAAGCCGATATGCTGCAGCATTCTGATGTGCGCCATCGACCCCTCGACATCATAGCGTGCCAGCTCCATGTCCAACGCGCGGTCCTGCCCGACGGTGAACTGTTCGATCCATTCATTAGGCTCGAAGCCCTTATTCCATAGTAACATACTTGCTTAGCGTATTGAGGTATTGTATATACAGTTGGATTCCCTGTTCGATTTCATCAAGCGTAACGTATTCGTCGGCCGAGTGCGATCGGGATGACTCGCCCGGACCCATTTTGAGCGATGGAACGGGGATGACCGACATGTCAGACGTGGTGGGCGAGACATACAGCCCGCGGCCGGTTGCCACGGCAGCCTGCACGAGCGGGTGTGACCTGTCGATGGCGGAGGCCCGGATATGTGTTGATCGGGCTGAGACGTCGGAGTTGATGATGCTCTTTATGATTTGGAGCGTCTGCTCGTTGGTGTAGGCGTCCGTAGTGCGTACATCAACCACGAAGCGGCATTCGTCGGGTATGACATTGTGCTGCGTGCCGGCCTGTATCATCGTGGTGGTAATCTTGATGTCACCCAGAAGTTCGGAAACGCGGTCGAATTTGTGGCTGCGCAAGTGACTGATGTCGTCGACGGCGCGATAGAGCGCGTTTATGCCTTCGTTGCGCGCAGCGTGTCCCCGTTTGCCATGCGCCAAGCAGTCCAGGACGAGCAATCCGCGCTCGCCGGTGGCAGCCTGCATGCCGGTCGGTTCGCCTACCAAAGCCATGTCGACACGTCCAAGTTCAGGCCACAGGGCGCGCATGCCGTTGCTGCCCGTCACTTCTTCCTCAGCCGAGATGGCAAGCAGCAGATTGAAGGGCAGGGGTGTCTGATAGAAATGTCTGAAAGCGGCAGTCAAGGCCACAACGGACGCGCCATCATCATTGCTGCCTAAGCCATAGATGCGGCCATCCCGGTGGATAGGTTCGTGGGGCGGATTGGAATAGCCGGCTGACGGGCGGACGGTGTCATGGTGCGCATTGAGCAGTAAGACCGGATGCCGGTCGTCCCACGCAGCCGCACGGACATAGACGTTGTTATGCAGGCGGCAGACGCCATGCAGACCATATCCCTGCAGCGTCTGCTGAAGCAAAGCCGCCGTCTGATGCTCTTCACGCGAATAGGATGGAATGCGAATCAGGCTGTCCAGCAGTTCGGTAGCGTCGGTCAGGAGCGATGACATGTTATTGATTGGATAGGGTGGTTCCGATATTGTCGAGCAGATGGTCGGCATGCTTGATGACGACGCTGCTCACACCGTTGTCGATGGCTTTGAAGGCATTCTCGATTTTGGGCAGCATGCCGCTGTTGATGATGCCCTGCTCCTTGAGCGACCTGAAGTCGTCGCGGCTGATGTGTGCAATCACGCTCTGTTCGTCATTCACATCGCGCAGGACGCCTTGCTTCTCAAAGCAGTAGATGAGGCGCACGCTGTCGGTGGCCGAGAGAGCCATTGCTACAGCGGAAGCAACGCTGTCAGCGTTGCAGTTGAGCAGCTGGCCGGCTCCGTTGTGCATGATGGAGCAGAACACCGGTGTAATCTGTCGGTCAAGCAGGCTTTGGATGAAGGTTGTGTCAACACGTTCGGCGTCAATATCTCCCACAAAACCAAAGTCTATCGGAATGGCGGGTCTGCGTGTGGCCGTAATCACAGACGCATCGGCTCCAGAGAGGCCGATTGAAGCGCAGCGGCGTGCGTCAAGTTGAGCCACGATGCGTTTGTTAGTCAATCCGGCATAGACCATCGTAACCACGTTGAGGGTTGGCTCGTCCGTCACGCGCCTTCCGTCAATCATGGTTGTCTCGATGCCGAGCTGCGCAGCCAGTTGGGTAGCCAGCCGTCCGCCTCCATGCACGAGAATTTTCGGCCCTTCCAGTTGTGCAAAGGCATCAAGAAAACGAGCGAGTGCGGCTTCATCGTTGATAATGTTGCCGCCTATTTTGACTACCGTAATCATAGTTTTGTGTGTTGTCAGCGATTTGGGAGTATCGTCTCGGTTACGTGATGGCCTTATTTGTTCAGCGCGTCCAGCATGCGCTTCAGCACTACGGTGGCTGATATCTCACGGTTGGCAGCCTCGGGAATCACCAGGCTCTGCGGCGACTCGATGACTTCGTCGGTCACGATCATGTTGCGGCGTACTGGCAGACAGTGCATGAAGAATGCATTGTTTGTCAGGGCCATTTTCTGTGAAGTGATGGTCCAGTTCATGTCTTTGGACAGAATCTGTCCGTAGTTCGGCTCGCGGTAGGCCGACCAGTTTTTGGCATAAACGAAGTCTGCACCGCTCAGTGCTTCGTCCTGATTGTACATTACGGTGGCTCCACGTGTAAACCGCTCATCCAGTTCGTAGCCTTCCGGCTGCACCACTACCACGTCATAATTGGCTGCCACCATCCACTCTGCAAATGAGTTTGGGACAGCCTGAGGCAGGGCTTTCGGATGCGGGGCCCATGTCAGCACCACTTTTGGGCGTTGTGTGCGCTTGTGTTCTTCGATAGTGATATAATCGGCGAAGGCCTGCAGCGGGTGTACGGTGGCGGACTCCATACTGAATACTGGCCGTCCGCTGTAGCGGATAAACTGCTGAAGGATGTGCTCGTTGTAGTCGTCAGCGCGATTGTCAAAGCGGGCAAATGAGCGTACGCCTATCAGGTCGCAGTAGCAGCCCATCACGGGAATGGCTTCGAGCAGATGTTCGGATTTGTCGCCATCCATGATAACACCCCGTTCCGTCTCCAGTTTCCAAGCCCCCTGATTGACGTCGAGCACGATGACGTTCATCCCAAGGTTCATGGCAGCTTTCTGGGTTGACAGACGAGTGCGCAGACTGTTGTTGAAAAAGATCATCAGCAGTGTTTTGTTGCGTCCGGCTTCTACGTAGTGATAGCGGTCGTTCTTGATTTCGAGTGCTTCGCGGAAGGCCTGATGCAGGTCGCCCAAGTCGGTCGGAGATAGGAATTGTTTCATGTGGGTTATTGTTCAAGCAGTTGTTTGAGACGGATGATAAACTCTTCGGCTTGCTGAAGATTCAGGTTGAGCGCAGGCAGGAGGCGTACGGTATGTTGTCCGGCTCCGCCGGTGAAGACGTGCTGCTCATAGACGAGCCGCCGCCTGAAGTCACTTGCTGCCCCATCAACGTCGAATCCGATCATCAGTCCGCGTCCGCGCACGTTGTGTATGTTGTCAATCTGTTTCAATGTGCTGAGCAGGTAGTGTCCCACCCGGTCGGCGTTCTCCAACAGCTGTTCGTCGGCCATCACGTCAAGCACGGCAATGCCTGCGGCGCATGCCAGGTGGTTGCCTCCAAAGGTGGTTCCGAGCATGCCGGAGGTTGCCTGGAAGTCTGGCGAAATCAGTACGCCGCCAATGGGGAATCCGTTGCCCATTCCCTTGGCGGTAGTGATGAGGTCGGGACGGATGCCTGCATGTTGATGAGCAAAGAAGCGTCCGGTCCGGCCGTAGCCCGACTGTACCTCATCCAAGATGAGGCAGGTGCCGGTCTGCAGGGTGAGCTGGCGAATCTGGTGCAGATAGTCGTCGGTCGGCAGTTGGATTCCGGCCACGCCTTGTATGCCCTCGATGATTATGGCGCAGTATTCGCCTGTGAGCAGCTCGCGGCTTGCAGCCTGCAGGTCGTTCAGGGGGACAAAAGTAACATGTTTGTTCTGGTTAAAAGGCGACCGGATACGTTCGTTGTCGGTCACACCGACGGCTCCCGACGTACGGCCGTGGAAAGCTCCGCGGATTGCCAGTACGCGCTTCCGACCGGTGTGAAAAGAGGCGAGCTTGAGTGCATTCTCATTGGCCTCGGCTCCGCTGTTGACCAGAAACAGGCTGTAGTCGTCATAGCCGCTCATGCGGCCAAGGCGGTCGGCCAGCTGTTGTTGAAGGCTGTTCCTGACGCTGTTAGAGTAGAATCCGATTTTGGAAACCTGCTCACTCAGCGCGCGGACATAGTGCGGGTGAGCGTGTCCGATGCTGATGACGGCGTGGCCTCCATAGAGGTCCAGATATTCAGTGCCGTCGGCGGCATAGACATAGCTGCCGGTGCCGCGAACGGGTTCGACGTCATACAGGCTGTAAACGGGGAAAAGAGTCATGGGTTCAGAAAGCATTTGGTTTGAGGAGCAGTCCGGTTGTCTCGGGCAAGTCGAACATGAGGTTCATGTTTTGTACAGCCTGACCGCTTGCTCCTTTCAGCAGGTTGTCAATGCAGCTGACAATGAGTAGTTTCTGTTCGTGTTTCTGCAGCCCGACAAGGGCTTTGTTGGTGTTTGTGACCTGTTTGAGGTCGACATCGCGCTGTGTGACGAAGGTGAAAGCCGCCGTCTGATAGTAATCTTCATAGAGTGCGAAAGCCTCTGCCTCGGTCAGTGGGCAGTCGACGAGCGTTGTTGCCAGTATGCCGCGTGCCATGTTGCCCCGCATGGGGATGAAGTTTATTGTCGGCAGTGTCGTGCCCTGCAGTGTGGTGAGTGTTTTCCTGATTTCAAGCAGATGCTGATGGCGGAAGGCTTTGTAGACCGACAGGTTGTCGGTCCGCCATGAGAAGTGCGTTGTCGGTCCGGGCTTGACTCCCGCACCGGTTGAACCGGTAATGGCGGTGATGTTTATCTCCGACTGCAACAGGCCTTGGGCAGCCAGTGGGAGCAGTGCGAGCTGTATAGCTGTGGCGAAGCAGCCGGGGTTGGCTGTCAGCGCGGATGTCCTGATGCGCTCGCGCTGCCACTCCGGCAGGCCGTACACGTAGCCTGCTGACTCGTCGCGGTAGTCTTGTGCAAGATCTATCACCCGCAGATGTGAGGGGCGTTCATGCTCGGCCCAGAAAGCACTGCTTTGTCCGTGTCCCTGACACAGGAAGAGCACGTCCACGGCGTTGAGGTCAAACTCAGAGACAAACTGCAGGTCTGTCTCGCCGAAGAGTCCTTCATGTATGCTGTCAATCGGGAGTCCGGCCTGTGACGTGCTGTGCACGAATGCTATCTGTACCTGCGGATGATGGATCAGCAGCCGGATCAGCTCACCGGCTGTATATCCTGCGCCGCCAATGATACCGGCTTTAATCATGCTTGTTCTTGTTCTGGATATTGTAGTAGATCTTCATCGGTGTGGAGAGCATCGTCGTGAAGCCTTTCACGTCGTCGGGCGTCCATGCCTTCATGACCTCACCGTATTCGCCGAAGTCATTGTTCATCAGGTCATACGGACTCTCGACGCCTACGAGCACATAGCTGTACGGGCGCAAGGTCAGGATGACGGTGCCGCTCACGTTGCGTTGGCTTGAGGTGAGATATTGTTCCATGTCGCGCATGACGGGTTCGAGATATTGTGCTTCGTGCATAAACATGCCGTACCACGTGCCGATTTGTTCTTTCCAGTACTGTTGCCACTTGGTCAGGGTGTGCTTCTCAAGCATCTTGTGCGCGGCAATAATCAGGATGGGGGCAGCGGCTTCAAACCCTACGCGTCCCTTGATGCCGATGATGGTGTCGCCGATGTGCATGTCGCGTCCGATGGCATAGCGCGAACCGATGCGCTCTACTTCGCGGATGGCATCGACGGGGTTTGCATACTTCTGGTCATTCACGCCGGTCAGTTCGCCCTTGTCGAAGGTCAGCCGGAGTGTCTCCTGTCCGTCGGCGGCGAGTTGGCTCGGATAGGCCTCTTCGGGCAGGGTCTGGTTGCTGTGCAGGGTTTCCTTGCCTCCTACACTTGTTCCCCACAGCCCCTTGTTGATGCTGTATTCGAGTTTCTTGAAGTCGGCTTCGTAGCCATGCTTTCGCAGGTAGTCAATCTCGTATTCGCGAGTCAGCCCGAGATCGCGCGTGGGGGTGATGATGCCGATGTTGGGTGCGAGAATCTGAAAGGTGAGGTCAAAGCGAATCTGGTCATTGCCGGCACCGGTTGACCCGTGGGCAACGTAGTCGGCTCCAATCTCTTTGGCGTAGTTGATGATGGCAATGGCCTGGAAGATACGTTCTGACGAAACGGAGATGGGATATGTGCCGTTACGCAACACGTTCCCGTAAACCATATAGCGGATGCTTTTCTCGTAGTATTCCTGCGTGATGTCGAGGGTGGCATGACGGACAGCTCCGAGGCTGATGGCTTTCTGTTCAATCACTTTGAGCTCGTCGTCTGTAAATCCGCCGGTGTTGGCAATGGCGGTATAGACGTCATAGCCTTTATCTTCGGTGAGATACTTGACGCAAAATGAGGTGTCCAGTCCGCCGCTGAACGCTAATACAACTTTCTGTCTCATGGATGTATGTTTTATTTGTTTTCTTCAGGAGTTTGCGGTGCCGGCAAACCAGTCCCTGATACGCTGTCTGAGGTTTTTCTTCGGAGCGTGATCGGCAGGGTCGTAGAGCATGCCGTAGCAGATGCAGCGCGTCATGTTGTTGCGCTGTAGCACGTCGTAATTGATGCACCCTTCACATCCGCGCCAGAACTCCTCGTCCTGTGTCAAGTCGCCGAAGACTACCGGCCGATAGCCCATGCGTGTGTTCAGCTTCATCACAGCCGAGGAGGTCGTGATACTGAATATCTTGGCATATGGAAAACGCTCGCGGGCCAGCCGGAAGGTAGCTTCCTTGATGCGCGTGGCCAGCCCCAGATGTCTGTACTCAGGGTCGACTATCAAGCCCGATGTGGCCACATAGTCGCCATGGCTCCAACTCTCGATGTAACTGAACCCCACAAGGCGTTCGCCGTCAAGAGCCACGATGGCCTTGCCGCCGGTCATCTTCTGGGCTATGTAGTCCGGACTGCGGCGGGCGATGCCTGTGCCGCGTTGCAAGGCGGACTCATAGATGAGCGTACAAATCTGCTCTGCATACTTCACATGCTGCTGGCCGGCATGCAGCACCTGTATGTTGGATGTTTTGGTCATGATGCTTTGAACAAAGAACCGAAATACCTGTTATGTGACGCGATTGGAATGGCTTTTACGCAAAAGCGTCAAAAAGGGGAGCGCAAAGTTATGCATTTTTCTTCATATAGGGGCTGTAATGAACGAATTGTATCGGCAGAGGGGTGAAGAACCGGATTGGCCGTGCTGCGAGACGTGATGCCTGCGCCCCGGGGCATAGAGTCCCGGCAGTCCGGTCAAATGACGGTGAAGCTGTCCGGAGAGCTGCAGCTGCCGGAGTCTGACAGGCGGAATCGTTCTTTGCTGTTTGGCCCGCCGGCTGTGACGGGCGGGAATGAATGGGGCAGATGAGAACTCTCAGGAGCGGGCTCACGACAGGTGTCAGCCCTATTGCCTCTGCAGGGCGGTGACGGGCGGAAGGTTTCAGTCAACATCGGTCCGACGGCTCTGAAACTGACGGATTGCTCCCGATGTCAGTCTCCGCCGGCGGAAGACAGCCGTCAGATGTCCTCACCCCGGCAGCCCGGTGCCGGCTGTGCAGCAGTGCCCTGACCGCCCATGCAGTGGCTGTAAAAGGAGAGACTGCGCCGTGACTCATGAATCACGACACAGTCTCTGAGAAGAAAAAGTATGATGTTGTCTTGTTATCTGCGTCCGCCGCCTCCACGGCTTCCGCCCGAACTGCTTGAGCCTCCGCCTCCGCGGCTGCTGCTTGAGCCGCTGCTGTAACTTCCGCGGCTTCCACTGCTGCTGCTTGAGCTTGACCGTCCGCCGAACCCGGAGCTGCTTGAGTTGTTGTAGCTTGAGCGACTGCTGCCGCCGCTGTAACTGCTGGAGCGACTTCCGGTGCTGTAGCCGGAGCCGGAGCTGCTCCCACTGCTGTAGCTTGAGCGACTGCTGCCGCTGCTGTAACTGCCGGAACGGCTTCCGGTGCTGCTTGAGCGGCTGACCGAGCTGCTCCCCGTGTGTACAGTGGTGCTACGGCTGCCTGATGTAGACGTGCGGCTGCTTGTGGTGCTGCTTCCGGAGCTTGTGCGGCTGCCCGATACAGTGCTTCGGCTGCCTGATTGCGTTGTCCGGCTGCTTGCAGTCTGGCGACTGTTGCGTGCGCTGTTGAATTGCTCTCCAGACCGTACGGATGCGCGTGTTGCGGCGTCTCTTGAGCCGTTAGAAGCCCGGTTGGCCGATACAGCCGTGCTGCGTACGTTGCGGCTGCCGAATGTGCGGTCAGCGGAGCCGGTACGATTGTTCGCACCTGAAGCGTCTGGACGGCGGTTGCTCGTGTTGCGGACGGCACCGATGTCGCGCGTGTTGCGAAGGTTGGCGTGTCCGGCATTGCGGGCCGCAAAACTGCGTTCGGGATTGCGCTGTGCAAAGTCACGGCGGCTTATGCCGTGGTGCATATTGGCGAAACCATTGCGCGGATGCGATACGTATCGATAACTGCACAGGTGATGAGCGTGGTGCCAGTCGTACATCCATCCCCAGTAGTCGTGAACGCCCCAGCAGGTGTAGGCGTGCCACCATGCAGGCCAGTAGCCCCAGTACCAGGGCGATACCCAGTAGGTATAATAAGGACGCCAGAAGTAGTCGTAGATTACCGGTACGTGGAGATAAACGGGTTCGATGATATAGTTCGTGCCATAGATGTATTCATCGCCGACAATCTGAACCACAGTCTGTTTGGTCGTCGGGTCTTTTTCGACGTAGATGCTGGCAACATCCTGATAGATGTCTTGCGCAAGGATGGCCTGAATAACAACCAGATGCTTGTCGCCTTCGGCTGTTTCGACAACTCGCAGGTAGTCTACCTCGCCGTCACCGTTCAGGTCGAGATTTGTGATGCGCGCATCGTAGTCGTTGAGCTTGCGCTCAAACTCTTCAAGGTCTTTTGACTCACCAAAAACGGTGGCTACTGCCTTGAGATCAAGGTTTTGGCTGATATCGTTGTCTTGGGCGGTGACGGTAATGGTCTCGTTGGCCCACAGCGAACTGCAACCAATGGCTGCAAACAAAATCAGCAGGGATGCGAGTCTTGTTTTCATCGTATGTTCCTCCTGTTGTTTAAGGGTTTGATCTTTGTGACGAATCTTTCAATTATTGTGCCAAATGCCAATAGCGATGCGCATTATGCAGGCCACATAAGGCAAAGCGTTCGTTTCGCACTGTTGTGATTGGTACGGAACGAACGCTTATGAAGATTTGCTGCAGTGAATTATTTCTTGAAAATGCCTGTGATGCTGCGCAGGATTGATTTGCCCAGTTCGCGGCCGATGGTGGTCATGGTGGTGTCGGCCATCTTTTCAAGCGAGCTTTTGCGGCGTGTGGTGGTGCGGCGCGTGGTCGTCGTGGAAGTTCGCGTGGCAGTACGCTGTGCAGCTTTCTCGCGCTTCTCGAGTTCTTTCTCGCGTTTCTTCAACTCGTCTTCTTTAGCCTTTTGTTCCGCATCGTGTTTTGCCTGCTCGGCATCTGCCTGCTGCTGACGCTGCAGGTCTTCGTAGGCTGACTGACGGTCAACGGTCTGTTCATACTTGCCGTAGAGGTCGGAAGACATAATCTCGGCACGCCGGCGCTCATTGTCAATGGCAGACATAGAACTCTGCGGGCATATAATCTTGGCACGCTCAACGATGCCGGGCTTCCCGTCTTCATCAAGAAAACTGACGAGGGCTTCGCCGGTGCCGAGGTCGGTGATGACATCTTCAGTCTTGAACTTCGGGTTGGTGCGGAAAGATTGTGCAGCGGTACGGACGGCCTTCATCTCAGCCGGGGTATATGCACGGAGGGCATGCTGAACGCGATTGCCGAGCTGGGCCAGCACACTGTCGGGCAGATCTGACGGATTCTGGGTCACGAAGTAAACACCGACACCCTTTGAGCGAATCAGTTTCACCACTTGTTCCACCTTCTGGACAAGTGCCTTGGGGGCATCATTGAACAACAGGTGCGCTTCATCGAAGAAGAATACCATCTTCGGACGGTCCATGTCGCCCTGCTCGGGGAGCTCTTCGAACAGCTCGCTCAACAGCCAGAGCAGGAACGTGGAGTAGAGCAACGGGTGCTGGAAAAGTTTCACGCAATGCAGGATGTTGATATATCCCATGCCGTCGGCATTGCGCATCATCCAGTCAGAGATCTTAAGATCCGGCTCACCGAAGAAGAGAGCTCCGCCTTCGTCTTCAAGTTGTAGAAGAGCACGCTGGATGGCTCCCAGACTCTGCTGGGTCATGTTTCCATATTGTGTGATGTATTGCTTCGTGTTCTGTCCGACGTACTGCAGCATGGCCTTGAGGTCTTTCAGGTCGATAAGGAGCAGGCCACGGTCATCTGCAATGCGGAAGACAATGTTCAGCACGCCCTCTTGCACTTCCGTCAGTCCGAGCAGTCGGGCAAGCAGGACAGGACCCATCTCGGAAACGGTGGTACGTACAGGATGACCGCCTTCACCATATACATCAAAGAATCGGCATGGGAATCCTCTGAAAGTAAACTCGTCGGTTGGAATCTGCATCTTTGTGAGTCGCTTCTCCAACGATTCGTTCATGGCTCCCGGTCGGCAAATACCGGAAATATCGCCTTTCACATCGGCAAGGAAGACAGGGACACCAAGACTGCTGAAAGCTTCGGCCATCACTTCAAGAGTGATGGTTTTGCCGGTACCGGTTGCGCCGGCAATGAGGCCGTGCCGATTGGCCATTTTGGGGAGCAGGTAGACGAAATCCTCACCGCGTCCCATCAGAATCTTATTGTCTTTGAGCATGTTTTCTATGAAAAAAAAAAGACGGCATCCGTACAGTTAACGGATGCCGTGCGTGATATTAGTCCTTATACCAAGATGCGTACATGGCATAGTTGTGCGCAATCTTGCGGTTGATTTCATTGGTCTGTTCGGGATCGGCTTTTTTGACGAACTTAGCCGGGACTCCTGCCCATACCTCGTAGGGACCAATCTTGGTGTTGCTCAGCACGAGTGCACCAGCGGCTACGATAGCTCCTTCGCCCACCTCAGCATGATCGAGAACGGTGGCTCCCATACCAATGAGGGCATAGTCGTGAACGTCGGCTCCGTGAATGGTAACATTGTGTCCGATGGAGACATAATCACCAATTTCGATGGTACTTTTCTCGTACAGAGTGTGTAATACGGAGCCGTCCTGTATGTTAACGTGATTGCCAATCTTGATGGTGTTTACATCGCCGCGCAGGACAGCATTGAACCAGACGCTGCAACCTTCACCGATGGTCACATCACCAACAATAGTTGCATTTTCGGCCAAGAAACAATCCTTGCCGATTTGCGGCGTGAAGCCGCGAACGGATTTGATAAGTGCCATGTTTCGACGTTGATTTGTTTCCGGAGAAAATCTTTATCGGGCCATGATGATGGTCATGAAGTCATCGGCCTTAAGACTTGCACCTCCTATCAGACCTCCATCGACATCGGGATTGGCAAACAGCTCGGCAGCATTTTTGGCATTGCAACTGCCTCCGTAAAGAATGGTGGTGTCTTCGGCCATGTTCTGGCCGTATTGTTCAGCCACGAGACTACGCAGATAGGCGTGCATCTCCTGTGCCTGTGCAGGGGTGGCTGTCAGGCCGGTACCGATGGCCCAAACAGGTTCATAGGCCAATGTGATGTTGGCAAACTGCTCAGCTGTAAGATTAAATACAGAACCCTCAAGTTGTGCCTTGACAACTTCGTTTTGACGACCGGCTTCACGCTCTTCTTTTACCTCACCGATGCAGAAAATAACCTTCAAGCCATTCTCAAGAGCCAGTAGCACCTTCTGGCGCAAGATGTCGTAGTCCTCATGATAATAGGCGCGGCGTTCACTGTGTCCTAAGATGGTGTATTGCGCACCGGTAGAGCGAACCATAGCAGCGCTGACCTCTCCTGTATAGGCTCCGGAGGTCTTGTCTGCGCAGTTTTCTGCACTAATTTTAACGATACTGTCTTGCATCAACTCAGCCATCTTGCTCAGATGTATGAAAGGGGTGGCGATAACAACTTCGCAGGCAGGTTGCTTGTCTTGCAGGGCGTTCTTGATTTGTGTACCCAGTTGGATACCTTCTTGCAGGGTGGTGTTCATCTTCCAGTTGCCTGCAACCATTTTTGTACGCATAGTAGTCTTTAATTATGTGTTATGTTAGAGTTGTCGCAAATTGTGCTTTGATACGATGATGCCGTCTTTGACAATCACTAAACCCGGATTGGCTCGAATGATGGTCTTGAGCGTCACAGGGTCAGTCGAACAGAATGGATAAGTAGCGCCAGTCTGGTCGGCAAATTGTCTGACAAGTTCCCAACCAGAACCAGTGAGGGCATAGAAGTCGTTCCCGTCTTTGATGGCTTGCTGATAGATGCCTTCAAGTTTGGCGGCCTGCGTCATATCAGTCTTGTCTAAATCATAGAGGATAGCGAGTAATGTTGTACCCGGATTGTGGATAATCTGTTCAGTGATGTCATAATCTGGAGTGTCGGCAAAGAGATCAGCATCTTCAACATCTTCGAAATCTTCCGCATAGTCGGAGTAGTCGGTATCTTTTGAGAAATCTGTCTCTTCACTGATATCGGCATGGTGAACATCCATCAAGATGATATTGAAGTCATGAATGGGAGGTTCATATCCCTTCTCTATTAAAGTGCTGTGAGAGTCAACAAAAACCCACGAGGGGTCGTCTTTTGGATAGTTGTCGAGCGTGAACTCGCGTTGTTCCCCATTGCGTTCGTAGATGAAGACAGTCTCATAACGGTCTTGTGGAGCATTCTCGGGAATAAACATTGATTGCTCAATGTCTGTTCCAACCTTGTATGGACGGAAATCTATCAGCGGCAGGTGCGTAAGGCAATAGACAGAGATGCAAAGGCTGATAATTACGTACCCGGCAGCAAGCATCAGCTGATACCTGTTTTGCATCCATGGCCGTACGTCTTTACGGCACCACAAGAGGATGGCTGTCAGAATGAGTAGTGCTATATTCTTCCAGAAAGTGGCCCAGTTGCTCAATATCAAGGCATCACCAAAGCAGCCGCAGTCAGTCACAGGATTAGTGATGGCAATCCACAATGTGAGTGGAGTCATGACAATCATGAATAAAAGTACAAGCCATGGTGTGACGTGCGTCTTTATATTGCTCAATAGGCACAGACCGAGAACAAACTCGGCGGTCACAAGACACATGGCAGCAGCGAAGGCAATCGGAAGCAAGCTATTCAGCCCCATGGCTGCGAGGTAGTCTTCGATTTTGTAGGTCGTGCCAAGTGGGTCAATAACTTTAACAAATCCGGAGAAAGTGAATACTAAACCGAGCAATGTGCGCGTGATGTGGTTGAGCAGAGTCTTACTGTGCATAATCTCGTTATAGTGATGCGTTAGCGTTGAGTTTCGCTGAGTCGTATGATGCCAAACAAAGCATAGTTAATCATGTCAACATAATTGCCTTCAACACCTTCGCTGACAGCGGTTTGTCCACCATTGGTTTCTATCTGTTTGTTGCGACAGATTTTGTTTAGGATAATGTCGGTGAAGGAGCTGATGCGCATGTCGCGCCACGCCTCATCATAATCATGATTCTTGGCCGTGAGAATCTGACGTGCGTGGTCAATGTTTTCGTCGTACAGAGCGAGTGCCTGTTCTTTGCTGATGTCGTTAGTTTGATCGGTGAAGCCCAATTGAAGTTGGATAAGTGCCATGACGGCATAATTGACGATGGCCATGAAGTCTCCTTTCTGATCCTCGCCTACCATATTGATACCGGATGTCTCAATCTCTCGCATGCGCTTGGCTTTGATGAACAGATAGTCTGTCAGCGTACTCGGGCGCATGAGTCTCCATGTTGGTCCATAGTCGCCGGTCTTCTTCTCGTACATTGTTCTGCACAGTGCAACGGCTTCGTCGTATTGTTGTGTAGTCTTTGACATGTGTTACGGTTATTATAATGACAAAGGTAGTGATTTAGGAGTAAAGGACAATGTTGATAAATCTTCAATCGGGTAATGCTCATTTCGGATTATTGTATTCCTTGAGCAAATCCTCGAGATGAATCATCTCGTCGCGAAGGCGGGCTGCTTCGATGAAATCGAGTTTTTTTGCAGCAGTCTGCATGTCGCGCTTTGTTTTCTCAATTGCTTTTAGGAGCGCGGGCTTTGACATGTATTGTACCACGGGGTCAGCGGCCAGTGTGACACCATGATCTGTTTCAATATATGCGTTGGGCTCAACAGTTGTCGTGGCAAGTGGATTCTCAATGTTTTTGCGGATGGCTTGTGGCGTGATGCCGTGTTCTGTATTGTAAGCCATTTGTTTAAGTCGATGCCGGTTGGTCTCGTCAATCGTCGCCTGCATGCTTTGTGTAATGGTGTCGGCATACATGATGACGCGGCCATTGACGTTTCGGGCGGCGCGGCCGGCAGTTTGAAGTAGAGAGCGCGTATTACGCAAGAAGCCTTCTTTGTCAGCATCAAGAATAGCAACTAAACTGACCTCTGGCAAGTCAAGTCCTTCACGCAGCAGGTTCACCCCGACCAGTACGTCATACAGCCCTTTTCTCAGGTCTTGCATAATCTGGACGCGATCCAGGGTGTCAACCTCAGAGTGTATATAAGCACTGCGTATACCGGCATGGCGCAGGTACTCGTCGAGCTCTTCGGCCATGCGTTTGGTGAGTGTGGTGACCAATGTGCGTTCGTCGCGTTCTGTCCGTCGTGCAATTTCCTCCAGCAGGTCGTCTATTTGGTTGAGACTTGGGCGTACATCAATTTCAGGGTCAAGCAGTCCGGTTGGACGAATGAGTTGATCGACCACAATGCCATCTGACTGTTCTAATTCATAGTCTCCCGGGGTCGCACTGACATAGATGGTCTGTCGTGTCAGTCGACTGAATTCGTCAAATGTGAGCGGCCGGTTATCGCGTGCGGCCGGAAGACGGAATCCATATTCCACAAGGTTTTGCTTGCGTGAAGCATCTCCTCCGTACATAGCGTGTACCTGAGGAAGTGTGACATGACTTTCATCAATTACGGTCAGGAAGTCATTGGGAAAGAAATTGAGAAGACAGAAGGGAGGTGTGCCGGCAGCGCGTCCGTCGAAGTAACGTGAGTAATTCTCAATGCCAGAGCAATAGCCCAGTTCCTGAATCATTTCAAGATCGTAGTTGACGCGTTCTTCCAAGCGTTTAGCCTCCAAAGGCCGATCTGTTTGTTTGAGGTATTCGACGCGCTCGCCAAGGTCGATTCTGATTTGCTTGATAGCTGCCATAGTCCGTTCTTTTGTGGTCACGAAGATGCTGGCAGGGAATATGTTTATCTCGCCATAATGTTCAATGACGTGATTGTCTGCGGGTTCAAAAGTCAGAATCTCATCGATTTCGTCGCCCCAAAAGGTGATGCGTACGGCATAGTCGGCGTATGCAAGGAAGATGTCCACAGTATCGCCCTTGACGCGGAAACATCCGCGATTAAGTTCGATGTCGTTGCGTTGATAGGTGGCATTAACGAGACGGCGGAGCAACTCATCACGTACGATGTGTTCTCCTTGACGGATGTGTATCATGTTCTCACGGAAGTCTGCAGGGTTGCCGATGCCATACAGACATGATACACTGGATATGACGATGATATCGCGTCGGCCAGACAGCAGCGAAGCCGTTGCCGAGAGTCGTAGCCGGTCTATCTCGTCGTTGATTGAAAGGTCTTTTTCAATGTAGGTGTCGGTGGAGGGGATGTATGCTTCCGGCTGATAGTAGTCGTAGTAGCTCACGAAGTATTCCACCTTGTTGTTGGGGAAGAAGTTCTTGAACTCTGTATAGAGTTGTGCCGCAAGTGTTTTGTTATGTGAGAGAATGAGCGTCGGCCGTTGCACCTGTTGTATGACGTTGGCGATGGTGAAGGTCTTTCCTGACCCTGTCACGCCGAGCAGTGTCTGTGCATGTGCTCCTGCATGCAGTCCGACAACCAGCTGACTGATGGCCTCTGGCTGTTCGCCTGTGGGTTGAAATTGCGATGTAAGTAGAAACACGTGATGCGTCT
>JAFUXZ010000165.1 GCA_017470795.1 Paludibacteraceae bacterium | reverse complement strand
TTACCTTATGCTTTCCGCATTTAGGACATTTCTTTGACTGCCATTTAAGTGCCCCTGCTCCGCCTAATACCAGCCCCAGCGGTATCAGCCACGGCAACGCATCTTCGTCGGGAACATCTTCCTCATTCAGGTATTCTGACACTTCCTCGTTACCCATCACGTAGGCCTCAATAGCTCCGACACATGCACACATCGCATTGTCCCAGTCCGAATGCTGCAGATAACTGTCCATGTACCGCTCCTGAATCCGATAACAAATGACATCCGGCAAGAACTTTTCCAGACCTGTGCCTGTAACGATTTGCGTCAAGCGATCTTGATTGGCAAGTACAGCAACGAAGCCCCAGTTCTTTTCACCACCCACGCCGAAACGTCTGCCAAGCTCAATAGCAAAGGAATAGGAATCGGCATCGGCAACCTGATGCACCGCCACTACAAGCCCCTGAATCCCATGCTTATCAAGCCGCATCAATACCGCATCAATACTGTCGACCGCTGCAGCAGAAAGCACGCCATCGGGATTCAGCACATGCGTCATGCTGAAATCTGCCTGCGGCACTTCCTGCGCAGTCCATGTCCGTGCAGAACACAAGCACGGGAGCAACAACGATAGGAATACGGCAAAAACACTCCGCATGACACAAAACAATTTAACGTCCTGACATATCTGCATAAATCAGAGAGGCTACACGACGTGCCGCACCATGAACGCCAAGCGAATGACGCACCTCTGCATATCCATCGCGCATCACTCTGACATCATTGGGATTAGACATGAGTCGATGCAACTCTGCAACGAGTTTTTTTTCTGTAAAGTCCTTTGCCACCAATTCTTTGACAACCTCTTTGCCGGCAATGATATTGACCAGAGACACATAGCGAGTCTTTATCACAATCGGTTTGAGGAAAGAGGACAGATGGGGTAAGGAAACATGATACACCACTACTTGCGGCGTGCCAATCAAAGCGGTTTCAAGCGTCGCCGTACCAGAGTTGACCACTGCAAAGACAGCGTGCTGCAATAGCTGATATGTCTGATTGAATAAGACATGAGCGTGAGGAGCCATAGCCCGATATAAATCAGAAGACTGTCCGGGAGCACCGGCAACTACAACCTGGTAATCAGGAAAACGCTCTGCTGCCTGCAACATCTTCGGAAGGCACTGCTGAATCTCACTGCGACGACTCCCGGCAAGGAGAGCCATAATCGGCCGCTCATCAAGTCCGTTGCGCTCACGAAAATCTTCCGCCGTCTCCTGTTGATTAGCACGCTGGTCAATGATATCCATCAACGGATTGCCGACATACGTTACCGAATAACCGCGTTGTGCATAGAACTCTGTCTCAAATGGGAATATCGTATACATCCGGTCGACATAACGCTTTATGCTACGAATGCGCCATGTCTTCCATGCCCATAACTTAGGTGATATATAGTAGACCACACGCGTTTGAGGCAAGTGCTTTTTGCAGAATTTCGCCATCTTCAGATTAAAACTCGGGTAGTCTATCAAGATTAACACATCCGGACGCGCTTCCAATAAGGCCGCACGCGCGAGTTTGAAATTATCTTTGACCTTATCCAGATTTTTCAACACGGGGATAATGCCCATAAAGGCCATTTGCCGATAATCTCTGACGACATGCATCCCCTGAACACGCATCAAGTCACCTCCCAAGCCCGTAAAACGAGCCTCATGGTCAACGGACCGCAGTTCTTCTATCAGATGAGAAGCATGCAGGTCACCTGAAGCTTCGCCCGCGATGAGGAAATAATGCATAAATGTATGTTGTATTACAGACTCACAAAAAGACTCGCCAGCATGTAGGGGATGGCACCTGCCAACAGACCTTTTGCCAGACGCCATGCTTCCAACTGATAAAAAACAAACAACAAAGCCAAATCAGGAAAGATCACCGCAAGCAACAACTTGTTCAAGATGCTCCCTGAAGCAAAACTCATCATGCTCAATGCCTGCCACAAGTTCATCCGATCAATATAGATCAATCCAAAAATTGCAGGAAGCAGCAGACCTATTACAATCCCAATCCAGTATTTGTCAAATCGCTCCATGTCAAAAATCCAACTGATGCCACGTGTCATAGTCTGTCATATCCGTCGTTGTCGGAACGATAGAGATATAGCCATTGGCAAGAGCATGCTCATCCGTATCGGTAGCAAGTGGCTCGTGATTATTAAAATTGCCTGTGAGACGATACACACAATCTCCATCAGGAAGGAGTTCGCGAACAAACTCTTTTTCCCAATGACCCTTGCATTGACGAGCGATGCGCACGCCCTTAATCGGTCCTATCGGAGCATTTACATTGAAACAGGTTCCGTACGGCACCCGTATTTCCATCAGTTTACTCGTTATCTCTTCAATATACGGCTCAAGATAATCCAGATTCACATCAGGATCATAATCGCAGATACTGAATCCAATGGACAGAATACCATTTACACAACCTTCGAAGACAGCGCCCATCGTCCCCGAATAGATAACACAAATAGCGGCATTAGATCCATGATTGATTCCTGAAACAAGAAGGTCTGGCTTGCGATCTGCAAACAACTCGTTAAGAGCCAACTTAACACAATCTGTCGGCGATCCGCTTGAGACATACCGCACGCCGCCCGCATCTTCACTGACTTTCTGAAGCGTTATAGGTTTGTTCGATGTGATGAAGTTGGAGAATCCCGACCTCGGGCCATCCGGAGCGACAACCGTCACATGCCCCATACGCCTCATCACGCGCTCCAACAAGGCTATACCACGTGAGTGTATTCCATCGTCATTACTGATGAGTATTTCCATATTCTTTTATAATCTTGACAATAACGTTTAGACTGCCGACCTATTAGCCGATCCGCTTGCGGAGTTGATTGATCTGATTACAGAAGTCCTCTGTCTCTCGGCCTATTTGACGAATAAAACTATTGTCATCCAATTCACCGTGAGCTGCACGGAATTCTTCTTCGTTACGATATGTGGCACGACGGAAGATGTTGTCATAGTCCTTACGACGCGTCTCACGCACCTGTTCACATATATAGTGTTGAATACGCAGAGCCTCATCAAGCACCCGCTGCCACTGATCTGAATTTATAACATCCGTTCCTATCACGAATTTCAGTGTAAGATAAGCATGGCGAAGTTTATCAATCGGATAGTGTTGCCAAATCTGATTATATCGCTCATGAATCTTAGCCCATGTATCCAGCACTCCATCTCGGATGTCTTGACGCAAGCTGTCTACATCATCCATCATCATGAGCTGTCCGCCAAAGTTAAGCCACTCACGCTGGCGCACACCATCAAGTTCCGCACTCATGGATACGAATGTAGCATCAGGATGCTGAGTGAGATATTGCATCATATTACGCACTGCGTAATAAACAAGCATGTCACGATAAGCATGATAGGCTTCATAAACATGCCGAATGCGTACGCGACGATGACTCTTCTCCATTTGTTCGCCAAGCACATCAAGGTCATCAACGACACCCCGATCACCAAGCAATAACTTATGGCCATAATTACGCAACTGACGATAGTCCATTTCTGCCTGTCCGCCATGCTGACGGAGCATAGCCTTTGCCGTCCAGACCTCAAGCAACTTCAGCGCGTTAAGAGCCTCCTCCATACTATCCGGAGCATAAGCATCGAACTCAATGTTCTGTAGCTTCTGCCGCCTGCTGTCACGCGTCTGGAATTTCCAGTTGTTGCGTGCCATGGCATACATATTATATAACCACCAATAGGCAGGCATAACAACCAATTCATTCGTCTTTGCGTCATTACTCACAAGTGAGAATGGCAACGGGATATTCATCTCCGAAGGGTAGTCGGCTTTTGCCAGCATCGTGAAACTGGCAAACTTACACGAATGCTTCACGCTTGTACAAAGTCCCGGCCAGAATCCACGCCCAGCCTCAATCTCATTGTCGTTGGCACGGCTATTATGATTCGATCCGATTGTTGCACCCGCAGCGAGATTTGACTGTCCTTTCACCAAACTTGCTATCAGGAACGAGTTGTTATGATGCTGCTCATGGGCGGGGAAGATGAGATTGTTGAGAACCTCACAGCATGAGATTGTGGAGTTGTCACCCATATACGAGTCTATCAGACGGGCGCCATACTTAAGGTTACTATGGCATCCGAGTACAAACTTCACTGCAATGCAAGAGTAGAAGATGCGGCATCCGTAGCCAACTATACCATTGACTAAAACGACGTTTTCTCCAATCTGCGTTGGTTCCCCTTCACTTGAATTTATGGTGATATTCTTAAGTTTGCTGGCACCTTTGATATAGCAACAGTCACCGATCTTAACATCCTTCAGGATCCAACTGTTCTTTATCACAACGCCCTGTCCAACTGTGCCATAGTATCCGCGTCGGCTGTCCATGGATGCCTGTGTGATGGCTGCCAGACGTTGTTGCAGCGGTTCGTCATCGATAAACTTTGCCCACATATAGGCATCCGCAGCCAACATGCCGTCAAATGGCATCACACGACGGCTTCCTGTCTCATTCATAATCTCCATCCAGACACGCACATGCTCGTCCTCGCCATCTTTAATGATGCCATTGCCAAATTTGGCATGATCTGTACATGACATCTCCTGGACGTTGAAAAGCATACAGCGGTCGCCGATAATATAATGCGACAGATAGTGAACGTCATGGATAGCACAATCGTTTCCTATGTCGCATGAGTGGATGCTACTGTTGGTGATACCGCATGGCAATTTCAGATCGTGAAACTGAAGACCGTCTGCCGTCACGCGACCGATTCTGACCATGCCATAAAACTCATTGTTCTTCACCATATTGGGGTCAAAGGGGTCACTGACCATGATGTTATCCCAACTCATGGCGGTATTTTGGTTCTTAACCAATCGCTCTATCTCATCCGAACGCAGGTGTCGCCAACCTCCGTCTGGCGGCGTCACTTGCCGATTGCGGAGTGTATACTTATCCTGTCCTTCAGGAATGTAGCTCGAATCCAAGAAACTATCAAAGAGTTGGGGAGCCGGGAGTAGCGTTACTTTATCCATATTATTGAAACGATATTTTGTCTTTTATTGGTTTTTAGTACAACCATGCTCGTGTGGTCATCGCTTCCAGAATGCCGGAACGAACAAGAACATCACCGTGAAGATTTCCAAACGTCCGATGAGCATATACAGCGACATAAGAACTTTTCCTGCTATCGGGAAGTGGGCAAAATTGCCTACAGGTCCGGAAGCCCCAAAGCCGGGGCCGATATTACCCATCCCCGAGATGGCTGCACCTGCGGCTTCTTCGGTTGGAATGCCCATCATATCAAAGGCCAGCGTACCCACTACTACTAAAGCAAAATACAGCACGATAAACGCAAAGACATTGCTCACCACAGCGTTGGAAACGATATGTCCGTTCAGACGAACCGGTATGGCAGCATTCGGATGGAGCATTCGGCGCAGTTCACATTTTGCATTACGAATCATGATAACGATGCGCACCCACTTAATGCCACCGCTTGTGCTTCCTGCCGATGCTCCCGTAAAGTAGAGAAGTGTCAGAATCGCAAATGAGAATCCCGGCCACAGCAGATAGTTGTCCGTCACGAATCCTGTCGAGGTCATCAGAGCCACAACATGAAAGACTGATTTCCGAATATCTTCTTCGACATGCCATTCTCCAGACATATAGAAGCCATAGCCTATCAGGCCAACGGCAACCAGCAGACTGAGCAACAGAATGGCCTTGAAGTAATGCCGTGCTTCGTCATCGTACACAACACGTGATATACGACCATGTACCAAATGATACAGCAAGGAGAAGTTGACTCCCGAGAAGATCATAAACACGATGATGATATATTGTATGGCCGGTGATGCATAATGAGCGATGCTGTCGTTCTTGGTCGAGAAGCCACCGGAGGCCATCGTCGTAAACGAATGACAAACAGCATCAAACAAATCCATCCCACATACAGAGAGCAACACGCACTCAACTGCTGTCAGAATCATGTACATCAACCACAGTATCGCAGCTGTATCCCGTATGCGCGGCCTTAGTTTTTCGTATGTCGGCCCGGTTGCCTCTGCTGTGTACAACTGCATACTTCCAAATCCGAACATCGGCAAGATTGCAAGCGACAGCATCACGATTCCCAGACCTCCGATCCACTGCGTAATACTTCGCCAGAACAAAATCGAATGTGACATAGACTCTATGTCCGTCAGGATTGTGGCTCCTGTTGTGGTAAATCCGGACATGGTCTCAAAGAATGCATCCCAAACCTGAGGGATTGCCCCCGTAAGCAGATATGGCAACATACCAAACAGGGAGCATACGACCCATATCGTAGCAACCATCAAATAACTTTCGCGACGCCCTATCCGACGGTCTGCACGCCATCCGGAGGCCAACAACAAGATTCCACCGGCAACACATATCAGTGTCGATGCCAACATTTGATGGAAGTCAGACTCATCATACAGCCACCCCACGAAGGCTGACAGAGCCATGAAGAATGACTCCAGAAGGACCAGAGCCCCCTGAACCTTTAGGATGAGCCGAAAATTAAATGTTGTTGTCACAATATATTATCACTGAAGTTTATGTCTGACTTTTTCAAGACTCCTTAACTGCCGGCTTTACCTGAAGAATTTCTCTAACTTCCGGATGGCATCTGCCGGACAGAACACAATAACCTTATCGCCTGCACAGATTTGCGTGTTTCCGTTAACCGTTTGCCCTACTCCGTCACGCACCAGTCCTCCGATGTTGACATCAACCGGAAGTTTCAGGTCGCGAATCAGGCCTTTGGTAATTTTAGCTCCTTCGGGCACTGCAAACTCAACGACTTCTGCGTCGCAACTCGTCAGGTTGCGCACATTCAGTACGCTTGCATCGAGGGTCAGTTGGTAGATATAGCTTGCTGCTATCATCTTCTTGTTGACAACGGCCCCGATGTCCAGACTCTCGGCCAATCGGATGTAGTCATTGTTCTCGACTTCTGCTATTGTCTTACGCACCCCATTCCGCTTCGCTGCAAGACATGCCAGGATGTTCGCTTCCGAACTGTCTGACACGGCGATGAATGCATCTGTCCGATCTATGCCTTCGTCACGCACAGCATCCGTATTGCGCATGTCTATCTTCAACAGCAGCAGATTCTTCTCGTCAAGTTTTCCGGCAACACGTTCGATGCGCTCTACATCAGGGTCCATTAGCTTAATGCTCAACTTGCCATGTTGTATATTCTGGATGGTTTTCTGCGCAATCTTTGTCGCCCCCATCACGGTAACCTCGTGGATCTCGTAGCTTACCTTCCCTGCCTGTTGCCGCAGCAGTTCCATGTTGCCTTCGGTCATCACGACACATATCAGGTCACCCGGCATAATCTCGTCATTACCTCCCGGTATGATGGTGTGTGAGTGGCGCTTGATGGCCACCACCCGGTAATGTCCATGATTGAAGTAGCCCGTGCAGAATTTCTTGCCGACCATTTCTGCATTCGAGCGGACTTTAACCACAACCAGCTCCAATGCTCCGTCGCACAAGGAGAGCCGGTTGCGAATCCAACTGTTCCGCAGCGATTCCGAGATTTCTTTGGCGGCAAGAACTTCCGGATAGATGATATGGTCTATGCCGACTTTCTGAAAGAACGGTTTGTTTTCCGGCAGTATATACTCATAGTTGTCGACTCGTGCCAACGTGCGTCGTGCTCCGAGATTGTGTGCCAGAATACACGATGTGATGTTGTCGCTTTCATAGGGCGTGACTGCGATGAACAGGTCGGCTTCATCGGCGCCTGCATTTCTCAGGTCATGGATGGACAACGGTGACCCGATTTGGGTCATGATGTCGTAGTTGTTGGACAAGTTGCCCAGCCGGTTGGCATCTTCGTCCATCAATGTCGTATTGATATTCTCACGCGCCAGGAGTTTAGACAGATGCACTCCCACATCTCCTGCACCCACAATCAGTATTCTCATTGAATCACACTATAAAAGTATTAACATTCTATCCGTTCGCCGACACAATCTGACGTATCACATCGGCTATTCCTTCCACATCCAGCCGGAGCATGTGATACAACGTTGAGGTTGCGCCATGCTCCACAAAGCTGTCACGAACGCCAAGACGCGTCACGCGCAACGGATATTTATTGTCTGCCATAAACTCAAGCACTGCGCTGCCCATGCCGCCGACCACCGTCCCGTCTTCTATCGTAATGACATGCTCAAAATGTTCTGCCACACT
>JAFUXZ010000164.1 GCA_017470795.1 Paludibacteraceae bacterium | reverse complement strand
TCCGTCCTGTGTGAGCCGCTCCATGGTCTGCTGGCGCTGTCGTGCAAGATCGCCGAGTGTGTACTCCGGACTGATGTCGACGATATTCAGACTGATGCCATAGACGATGTGAAATGTGACTTCGACTTTCAGCATCACCTGTAACCCTGCATGCAGGGGCT
Source organism: Paludibacteraceae bacterium (assembly GCA_017470795.1). GTDB lineage: Bacteria > Bacteroidota > Bacteroidia > Bacteroidales > Paludibacteraceae > RGIG4928. Next base: position 6,040 of record JAFUXZ010000164.1, on the reverse strand, counting down.
GTCCGGTCACGTGCCTGAAGTATGCCTCCACCTGTTTGTATGTGCCAGACCAGCATGTGGCTCTGATTTTTGCGCGCAGTTGGATGTCGCGTTCGGCCTTTTCAATCAGCTCCATGTAGCAATGCCCTCCGTTATGGCTCATCTGGCCGATTTCAGCATGCACCCAGTAGGCGTGATCAAACTGAATGTCAAGAACGCCCTGTATCAGACCACACAGTTCTGACAGGGAGACGGACTCGGACGGGCTGTTGTATATGTCTTGATAATGACCGGTAGGCATGGCGTGGGAAAACTCGTGACAAAGGTGCGATATTTTGTGTAAAATGGCAAGTCAGAGCCTCGGTTGCCACACCATCGGCAGAGATTCCGGATGCAGGCATACGCGGTCAGTGGTGCTTGTATTTCAGATGCTGGGTGGGGTGGCCTGTCGGGTCTGTTTTCGTGCAGCATTGTGGTTTTACGGACAGTAAGCCTGCCGTCTGCCCGGCGCCGTCGGCTCTGCGCGGGCATAAGTTTTCCTGCTTGTGGCAGCCTGCGGAGGCGGCAGGCATGACGCCTGCCGCCGCTCTGTGCCAGTTGTCTCATCACTCACTATGCCTTTTAGCCATCGTGCCGCCGTCAGACTTGACGGGAGGTATATGTTCCCCCGTACCGGAGTCTGTCGGCAGAGGTCAGCGGGTAGGATTTGCTCGAGGTGAGGCTGTGGGCAACAGCTTTAGGGATTTGTTTACGGTCGTTTTTCCCCCATGCGCTCATGCTCACCGGTCAGTCTTTGCAGATTGCTCGTGGCGGCGTGGCTGCAGGTGCAGTGAAACTTCATGAGGGGCTGACTGCATGCCGGACAGAAAGCGCGTTCGCGGCACGGCAGAAAATCGTGACAGCCATGTGCTCATGTGCCTGCATGATACGTTCTACGTAACAGTTTTTTTGTATCTTTGCAGGCAATATCACACAAACATAAAAACATTTGGTTATGTCGTTTATTGCAGACAAAGTACAGATGGAAGGTCTGACCTTCGATGACGTACTCCTCATTCCGGCTTATTCGGACGTTCTTCCGCGCGAAGTGGATTTGAGTACTCGTTTTTCACGCCACATTTCACTGAACATTCCCTTTGTTACCGCAGCGATGGATACGGTGACGGAGGCCGACATGGCTATCGCCATAGCACGCGAAGGAGGTATCGGTGTGATTCACAAGAATATGTCAATCGAAGAGCAGGCAAAGCAGGTCCAGATTGTGAAGCGCAATGAAAACGGCATGATCAGCAATCCGGTCACCATTCCCGTGACAGCCGTTGTGGCTGATGCGCTCAACCTGATGGCCGAATACAAGATTGGCGGCATCCCGGTGGTCGACGGGCAGGGCAGTCTGGCCGGAATCGTTACCAACCGTGACCTGCGTTTTGAGCGCGACCTGCAGCGTCGCGTCAGCGAAGTGATGACGAAAGACAACCTCGTCACCACCAAGCGCAATACCACGCTTGCAGAGGCCGCCGACATTCTGCAACAGCACAAGATAGAGAAACTCCCCGTTGTAGACGAACAGGGGAAACTGATCGGTCTGATTACCTACAAGGACATCACGAAGGCCAAAGAAAAACCAATGGCCTGCAAGGACGACAAAGGACGTCTGCGGTGTGCTGCCGGGGTAGGAGTGACGGCAGATACCTTTGAACGCATCGAAGCCCTGATGGCCCAAGAGGTTGATGCCATTGTCATTGATACGGCTCATGGCCATTCGAAAGGCGTTATTGACATCGTGCGTCAGACACGCAAGCGCTACCCGGGTTTGGAAATCGTGGTGGGCAATATCGCAACCGGCGATGCAGCCAAAGCCCTCGTTGCAGCCGGAGCAGATGCCGTAAAGGTCGGTATCGGTCCGGGCTCTATCTGCACCACGCGTGTGGTGGCCGGTGTGGGAGTTCCGCAACTGTCGGCCATCTACGATGTTGCCAAAGCCATCGCAGGGACTGATGTCCCCCTGATTGCTGACGGCGGTCTGCGCTACTCGGGCGATGTGGTGAAAGCACTTGCCGCAGGAGGATACAGCGTGATGATAGGCTCACTGGTGGCCGGAACAGAAGAAAGTCCGGGTGAGACCATCATCTTCAACGGACGCAAGTTCAAGAGTTATCGCGGCATGGGCTCACTCGAAGCCATGGAGAGAGGCTCAAAAGACCGCTATTTCCAGTCGGGCGTGAGTGATGTCAAAAAACTCGTTCCGGAAGGCATTGCCGCAAGAGTTGCATACAAGGGTAGCGTCAATGAAGTAATCTACCAGCTCTGTGGCGGACTGCGCTCCGGCATGGGCTATTGCGGCGCACGGACGATAGAAGATCTGCACCAGGCGCGCTTCGTCCGCATCACGAATGCGGGCGTTCTGGAAAGTCATCCGCACGATGTCACCATCACGCGCGAGGCACCCAACTACTCGCGAGGAAATGACTGACGATTGCCCTGTCTGTATCTGAATCAGATCCGTTTGTGAAAAAGATTCAATCCCGTTAAATGACCAGTGGAATTATGAAAAGAATTTTGTTGTTGGCTGCATTTCTGCCGTGTATGATGCTCGCCAAGCCTGATGTGGATGCTGTTGTCATGTCTATTGACGGCAAGCCTGTCTACCGCTCAGAGTTTAAGTATATCTATAACAAGAACAACACAGGCTCCGTCCTTGACAAGAAGAGCAAAGAGGACTATAAAGACTTGTTTATCAAGTTTCGTCTGAAAGTTGCCGAAGCCGAATCACAGGGACTTGATACGACTGTCCAGTTTGTCAGCGAGTTAGCCACATACCGGGAGCAGTTGGCACGTCCGTATATGACCGATTCGGTAATGCTCAACCAAATCCTTCATGAGACCTATGACCGGATGCAGAGCGAGATAGAAGTCAGTCATATTGCAGTCCAGGTAACCGATCAGGACACCGTAGCGGCCTATGCGAAAATCATGGAGGCCTATGACCGTCTGGCAGGCGTGCCGGCTCATCGCGGCCGTGGCGGTAAGATGGTGCGTGCGCGGAAGCCTGAGGACTTTGCCACCGTTGCACAGCAGGTGTCGACCGATGAGCAGAGTGCCCGGAATGGTGGATATCTCGGATGGATTACGGCCATGCGGACGGTCTATTCTTTCGAGAATGCAGCCTACGAGACTTCGGTTGGCACTTATTCGCAGCCGTTCCGCACGCCCTATGGCTATCATATCATCAAGGTTCATGCCCGCCGGCCTGCACAGGGCGAAGTGCATGTGCAACATATCATGATTTTCACCGATCGCCAGAATGACTCTGTCAATCAGGTGGCGGCACAGCGTATCGACTCGCTTTATCAGGCGGTCAAGTCGGGGGCTGACTTCGCCGAGACGGCACGCTTGTACTCACAGGATCATGGCTCGTCAATCAATGGCGGTGAACTGCCATGGTTCGGTACAGGGCGCATGGTTCCCGAATTTGAACATGCCGCGTTTGCCTTACGCGACGAAGGAGACATCTCGGCTCCGGTCCGCTCACAATATGGCTGGCATATTATCCGCCTGCTTGGCAAACGCCCATTGGGTACATACGACGAACTCCGCGTGCAACTGGCGCAGATGATTGAGCGGGATGATATGCGCGGCAAGCGTGTAGATGATTCGTTCTTTGACCGGTGCAAAGCTGAGTTTGGATATTCGTTTGATCAAGCCTCATGGAAGCTGTTTGCCGATTCAGTGCTGTCGTTGCAGAGCAAGGATGACGAGTTTGTCCGGAAGGCGAAAGCACACACGCAGCCTCTGATGCTGATAGGCGGTGCTCCGCGTTCGGCCGAACAGTTTGTGCAGTATGTGCGCAAGCATAACACGGCGGACATGGAGGTTACGGAGCATTTCCTCACACAGCAACTTGAAGGCTATGTGAAGGATGAACTGCGCAAGCAGAAGATTGAGGCCCTGATGCAGCAGAATGCTGATTATCGCAATCTGATGAATGAATATCATGACGGTATCCTCCTGTTTGAAGTAAGTAATCGGGAGGTCTGGGAGCGTGCGCAGCAGGACAGCACAGGGCTGGACGCATTCTTCAGGCAGCATAAGGACCGCTACACATGGAGCAAACCCTACTTCAAGGGTGAGGTGGTTTACTGCTCAAGTGCGGAGGTAGCCGATATTGCGTTGAAGTTTGCGCGTAACTCGAGCATAGAAGACCTGATTCCCAATCTGGAACTCCGTCTGAACAATGACAGTGTCAAGGCGGTGCGTGGCATGCATGTGCTGGTGGGGACAGATGACCACGTCGTTGGTGATAACGAACTGATTAAAGAAAATATCCTCAGCAAGAAGAACAAAGCAGGAAAGAGGCAGGTCATCGTGATTGACAATCCAGGCCGTACTCTGCCGACGTCCCAATATCCGAAAGTGTTGATTTGCGGGCGTGTCATCACGTCGCCGGAGGACTTCTCCGATGTCCGCGGCGTGGTTACGACCGACTATCAGGAGGAACTGGAACAGCAATGGGTTGAGCAACTGCGTCAGAAGCATGTCGTTGTGATTAACGAGGACGTATGGCAGGAAATGCTGAACGAATAAGCCTTTTCCTTTTGTAAAGGTCTGAAAGGGGCCGGACGGAGTATGCGTTACTTCTGTCCGGCCCCTTTCGGTTTCAGATTCATGTGTGTGCTATCGTTCCAACAACTGCTGCATCAGTCGGGAGATGGCGTAATCGTCGACCTGTTCCGGACGGATATAGACGGCGTCACTGATACAGGCATCATGACTCAACTCAATGCAGAACATGCATGCATGTATCCGCTGGTGGGTGAGATGGTGGACGATTGTAGGGGTTGTGTGCGACAGGACAGCGCGCGCTGATGTTTTCAGCCATTGCTTCAGCTGTGGGTCTTGCCAGATGCTTTCGGCATCATGCAGGCGTCCGTCGGTCTCAATCATCGGGAGTTCATACAGGTGCTTCCAGATGTCGTCCGTAGTGCGTTGTATGATGGGGAAGGTCTGTTGGTGAGTGAGCATGAAGTAGTTGAAGTAGCGGTCGATGACGCGTGTCTTGGCTTGTTTTACAGGGCGTATGCCGACTGTTTCGTTTCGCAGCGACAGACATTCGTCGGCAATGGGGCAACGGCTGCAGTCGGGCGTCTTGGGAACGCACTGCAGGGCTCCGAGTTCCATCATGGCCTGATTGTGCCGTCCGGGGTGTTGCGTGTCCAGCAGGTCCCGGGCCAGTTGTCCGAACAACTGTTGTCCGGCTCCCGTGTCTATGGGGGTGTCGACGTCGTACAGCCTCGACAGCACGCGATACACATTGCCGTCGACCGCTGCGACAGCCTCGTTGTAGGCTATCGAACTGATGGCGGCTGCGGTGTACGGGCCTACACCACGCAGTCGGATAATCTGCTCATAACTGCGCGGAAACACGCCTCCCATCTGACTGACCACCTGCTGCGCGGCAGCATGCAGGTTGCGCGCACGGCTGTAGTAACCCAATCCCTGCCATAGGCGCATCACGGCACGCTCGTCTGCAGCAGCAAGCGACTGTACGTCAGGATATTCACGGACAAACCGCTCGTAATAGGCCCATCCCTGATCAACCCGTGTCTGCTGCAAGATTACTTCCGAAAGCCACACGCGATACCCGTCCGTCGTGTGCCGCCACGGGAGGTCACGCTTGTTGGCTTCAAACCATGCTGCCAGACGTTCTCTGATACGATCTGTGTTCATGTCGGTGTGCTTCGTGAAACAAGGTCAAAGGTACTCTTTTTATTCCGACGGACCTTTATGGGCGGATAAAGTTTGTGGCATACGCCCTGTCGGGGACAGATTTTGCGGCGATGCGTCATGAAGGATGCCGTGAGCCTATATCTGCGGGCGGACAGGACAGGCAAGCAGTTCCTGGCTCCGAATCTGACCGGATTTGCCTGACCGGATTCGTTCTGCTGCTCCGTCTTCAACGGCATTGGCTGCGCAGACAGATTGAGGACGCATCCTGCCTGCCGGCTATGGACGGAGGAAATCCTTTGCCCGGTCTTGCCGGCGGCGACAGGCAGCATGAACG
>JAFUXZ010000019.1 GCA_017470795.1 Paludibacteraceae bacterium | reverse complement strand
TGCCGGATGCGCAAAGCCTGCTGGCGGGGCAGCGAGTCAGTCAACAGCTCACCTCGCCTGTAACACCCCGTCGAATCAGGAAAGTAAACCTGACCATCGGGCGTTATGTAGTAGTTCAGGTGTTCGTCTCCCATGAGCGTAGCCTCCACCATGCGCCCGTCGGTCGTACAAATGTTTTGTACGACCGGCTTGGCCGGAACTGCCCGCAGAGACAGTATTGACAGCCATACGAACGACGCAAAAAGGAGTCCACGCCTCATCTGCTTCAAAGAGCAACTTTGTAACTGCTTTGGTTAATCACGACGACATAGATGCCATGAGCGAGACTAAGCTCCAGATTATTGTCCACTATGCCATTATACAGCATGCGGCCGATCATCGAATAAATCTGAACAGAAGAACGCTCGGCAAGACCGGAGAGGAAGAGCTTTCCTTCAGAGGTCGAAATGCGGACTGCGTCTGAAAGATTATCGTTCAGGCCTGTGCTCACTGCACATAATGACACGTTATCGATATAGAATCGCTTCGAAGCACTGAACGTAATTTTTGAATCTTCAGTGCACCCTATGATGCTGACAGTATAGTTGTCACCGGAAGCATTGAGCGATACAGATGAAACCGACAGGCGTCCACCACCCTGTATGGAGAGGTTCAGCTTGTTGTTGTCTGAACTATACTGACGTGCATTAAAGGTAAGGGTGACATCGCCCGACACACCGACAGCCGGAGTCGTGAGCGAGCCGGCCTGCTTACTGCTCCCGGCCTTGACCTCACCGTTGTTGCTGAAGATTTTGACTCCGGTCCATCCTGCATTGTCTGTATAATTATCAAGCTTGGAAGTAATATCCGTATTGGCTGCTGTTGTGAACTTGTCAAAAGTCTCCTCAAAACAATTCCCTGAGATACTACCGGACGAAGAAGAAGTCATGAAGTCAAAGACAATCAGGTCTCCGGTTTCTTTGATATTGGTAAGCGGATACTTGGCATATGGGCTCCATGACGTGCGCGAAGAGGTGGGGAACACGTCACCCTGCTTGCCGTAATAGCCATCATCATACTGATTGGAGCTCGGAGTCTTTCCGTCAGCCTCAACAATATCGATGCCCTGTGAAGAAGACGTATTGTTGACCTCGTTGTTCTCCCATCTGCTCGAATTATAACGAATGTGCGTCACGAGCATACCGTGTCCCGGAAGATAGGTATCCCAGCCTACCTGCTGCCGATTCTCCAACAGATAATACTCCTTGGGGTTGGGACTGAGGCCATCCATATTATGCTTTCCCGTACTGGATATCAGAAAAGCCTCATTGCTTGTGCTGATTGCACGCAATGTGTCTGTACCGGCCTCAGTGAGAACGACAGGTGTCATCCAACCCATAAACATGCGCTCATATGCTGAATATACAGGAGGCGTACAGCCGTCATTGTTGTAACTGCCATAGTCCATGATGTCCCATTCGCCCAGGGTCTTGTGTGTGGCATAGTCAGTGGCATACATATCAGGCAAACCCAGCACATGACCGAACTCGTGACAAAAAGTTCCGACGCCGGCCATATCCGAACCTTCCGAACCCTTCAATTCTGACGTGCAGGCATAAGAGAACAGACGTTTGCCGTCAAAGGTGATGCTTTTCACCGTACCGTCATAATTGTAGTTGCCTTCTCCGGGATTGGTTTCCGAATCATAGACCTCCCACTGGTGTGGCCAGACAGAGTTTTCCGGACCATACTCAGCCTCATTATAACCGGCATAGAACACAAAAACGAAGTCAAGTACACCGTCGTTGTTGTTGTCATACAAAGAGAAGTCAACACCGTCAGCATCAGCCAACTTACAAGCATCGACAATCATCTCTACCGGATTTACATCATCTTCCTGCTCCTCGCCATACTCATCATAGTAAGTCTCATTTGCTCCATAGTAATCCATCGTATGCGGCAATGTATAAGGACCATAGACCTGGAACGTCGGCTCATACACTCCCATCGAACTGGTTCGGAAATAGTCACGGGCCGAACCCGTTCCTCCATTGGCACTGTATCCCGACTGATTCAGCATGTTGGTAAATGCCGTATTAGCATTCGGAACGACGTACTTCTGATCAGAGAAGTTGACCAAAAGAACCAGTCCGCGCGGCGCGAGGTTACGCTCACCTATCGTCCGATGACGTCGCGTAATAGCACGGGCATTTATGCGGTTCTGCTGTTTCTGGCGCGCCTGCACTGCAGTCTGATTGGAATAGGCGTAACGCCCGTTGCCCACGGCTTTAAGCAGCTTTCCGTCCGACGTCTCCAACCAGTGATGCCCCTCATCTCCCTGCAAGGCCGCCTGCACCTGCGTTCCGTCAGTAAGCGTAAATGTTTTCTCTGTTCGTTTAGCAGGAACGGCATACAAAATCACCGACACTGCCATTGTAATTAGCGTTAAAAAGATTCTTCTCATAAAAATCGTTGGTTATTGTTGTGTGAATAAAGTGTTCCTATGGTTCTTTTGCTTAAATGACCGGTGCGCAAAATGCGACGGCAGGCCTGATGGCATGCACATTCTGACGCCATGCCGACAGGTCACAAATCAAGAGTCTTGGGGCTTAATCCTTTTCAGAAAGCGCAGTTCACAGCGGCTCCGGTCCGACTGGTTATGCGCCCTGCGCCTACTTACGACATAATGTCCACGCGCGTCTTGCATCATGTAACAGAAGTAGCCTTTTTTGTTCTTATCGATATGATAGCCATCTGCCGTAATGTAGAAATGATGATGCTCGTCGCCACGCAAATAAACATTCAACTTGTAGCCATCCGGCTGTTCAACAGTCAGCATCTTGGGTGTGGCTGGAACACCACGACGGGCTGGAGCAGCCTCAACCATCAAAGAAAGAGTCAATAGCGAGATTAAGAGTATTGTGTGTTTCATACGTACATATTGCGGTCAGGCTTTAACGCAGAGTATTATGACTCACGCGTCATGACCATGGCCGCACGGACCTTTTGATATAGCTGAGAAGCAAATACAAAGTCATTCAGCGATTCGCTTTTTGCATCAAAGATTTCTGTCCGATCTCCTTCCCAACCTTTATATCCGCGGTCAATAAAGACGATGTGATCACCAATCTCCATGATTGAGTTCATATCATGGGAGTTGATAATCGTGGTTATATTAAATTCATGTGTAATATCGTGTATCAGCCTGTCAATTACAAGCGACGTCTGGGGGTCAAGACCCGAATTCGGCTCATCACAGAACAAATAACGGGGATTTAAGGCTATTGCACGTGCTATGGCCACACGCTTCTGCATTCCTCCGCTAATCTCCGCCGGCGAGAGCTGATAAGCATGTTCGCCTATATCCACACGCTTCAAGCAAAACTCAGCACGCTCACGCATCTGCGCACCAGTCTGATCAGAAAACATCTCAAGTGGGAACATCACATTCTCTATCACTGACATAGAGTCAAACAAAGCCGAACCCTGAAACAGCATCCCCACCTCTCGGCGAAGCTTACGAATATCACGCATCGACATATCTGTCAGATTGCGTCCATCATACTCAATACGCCCCGAGTCAACTTGGTGCAGTCCAATTATACTCTTCATCAACACCGTCTTACCCGACCCACTGCGACCAATAACCATACTCACCTCCCCCTCACGGAAGTCGACAGAAAAGTCGTGAAGCACCTCCACGCCCTCAAAAGTCTTTACAACATTTTGAACCGCAATCATGTCAGCATTATGTTGGTTAAGACAATATCAAAAAAGAGAATCAGCACACTGCTGTGGACGACAGCATTCGTGCTTGCCCGTCCCACCTCAAGGGCACCCCCGTAAGCATAATAGCCATAGTACGAAGCCACTGTGCTTATGATAAACGAGAAGAAAAGTGACTTGATAATACAGTATATCACATAGAACGGAATAAATGCATACTGAATACCAAGCAAGTAATCCGCAAGCGAAATAATATCGGTAAAAGCAGCCACTATGTATCCGCCTCCCAATCCTACTGCTATACTAAAAATCGACAAGAAAGGCATCATCGTAAAGAATGCCATGACCTTGGGAAGAATCAGGTAATTCGCCGAATTTATTCCCATAATTTCAAGCGCATCGATTTGCTCGGTAATACGCATTGTGCCTATCTCTGACGCTATGTTACTCCCGACCTTTCCCGCTAATATCAAACACATCACCGTGCTGGAAAACTCCAGAAGCAATGTGTCACGCGTCATCAGCCCGGTACTGTATGCCGGAAGAAGAGGATTCTCTGTATTCAATTTGGCCTGAATGGTCATAATCGCCCCCATGAAAATCGAGATTATTATCAGAATGGGGATCGATTGCAGGCCCTGCTTTTCTACCTCCCGCGCGTATTCACGTGCAAACATGCGCCACCGATCCGGACGCGTAAACACCCGTCCCATCAGCATCGTATATTGCCCGACCTGCTTAAAGAACTGCATACAATCACTTTTGGTAAAGTGTGCAAATATAATGTTTTTTTATGGGATGGCGAAGATTTGCGCTCCGCTCCATACCGCCCACTAAAATCACAGTACACTTATTGCCTAAGTCGTCGAACAGAATAAAAAAAGGTGGACACTCGGAAAAGAGTGCCCACCCTATGCTATAACATTCACCTTACTTGGCGAGATAATCTTTCAGATCATCGTTATGTATCATCTGCTCATCGAAGTAATACGCACCTGTCTTAGGTGACTTTACCATCTTGATGACTTTCGAGAATGTACGGCCAGCACCTTGTTGCAGGGTGGCAACTACCTTTTTTGCCATATTGAGTGATTATTTAATTTCTTTATGAATTGTCATTTTTTTCAGATAGGGGTTGTATTTCTTCAACTCCAAACGCTCGGGTGTGTTCTTACGATTCTTGGTCGTAATATACCGCGACATACCAGGAACACCACTTGCCTTCTGCTCCGTGCATTCAAGAATCACCTGAACGCGTGCGTCTTTGCTCTTCTTTGCCATTATCTATCCTCCTATTTATGCATTTAAGAAACCTTTTTCAGCAGCATTCTTCAACGCAGCATCAAGGCCTATCTTGTTTATCGTGCGCAAACCAGCGGCCGAAACACGAAGTTGAATCCAACAATCCTGCTCAACCCAATAGAACTTCTTATGGAACAAGTTCACATCAAAGCTGCGCTTTGTGCGACGCTTTGAGTGCGATACGTTGCACCCCGTCTGGGCTTTCTTGCCCGTAATCTGACAAATCTTAGACATCTCTCTGTGGTATTATAGTTTTTCTATTCGCAAAAATTGTGCGCAAAAGTAGTGCTTTTCGATGACCCGTGCAAATGTTCTTCAAAAAAAATGTCGGGAATGTCCCCTGACGACATTCCCGATTAGTTTGATTATTTGAGCAGTTCGGTCAGTTGACGCATCTGTTCGGCAGTCAGATAGACTACCTGTTCGAACGGTTCAAAGTTATTGTTCGAAAAATGAAGGACTTGTACGCATGACAGACTCCCATCTTCAGAGGCGACCGTATCCATGCGCACTCCGCTGTCAAGCACGCGTTCAAAAGCGGCTATCTTTTGGAAGTTCCTGCTCTGAAGCAGTTCGTAGACCTGATTGGCCGTCGTCCCTGAAAGATAGTAGACATCGTGCTTTATCGGACTTTGGGTTGACGCATATTTGTACGATTTGTCTCCAAAGAAGAATTGGAAGAATGCTCCCGCAATCCCTACAATGGCGGCAAACATGAGCAGATATTGCGCAGATGAAGCAGGCTCTACAGCATCTGTGGCAAGCAGTATGACAGACACGACACCGACAAGCAGATATAATGCGCTGATAGTATACAGACGTGAACTTTTATAAGTAATGATGCGGCCCTCCAGATCATTCAGGAGCGACTCGCTAATAGCGTTTTTTGACATAATTGATAATGGTTAATGCTTTGATAATAAATGAATCCAGGGCATAACAAACATGCCACATTTCCCGTCAGGAAGAAAGTCGTTTTTCTCTGACGGGAACATTTCAGCATACGTCATCATCGTCGATGACGCATACCTATACGATTCTCTTTAACAAAGCATTTTGCAGAGCGCAAACACGTATCGGTCGGCCGACCGGCTGATGCGTCCGTATCTGAAGGGGACTACATCCCAGCGGGAGGACAGGGTGCACGACCGCACGTTCTCCCGAACCGGTCTCATCCCGTGCGATGAGCAGTCAGGGCCTTGCTGTCCCCTCGTCGTTTGTGCGACATGAAGCACAGGGGCTTCTCCCCCCTCAAAAGGTGTCTGCGAAATGGATGTAAACGGCTTAAACTGCTGTTCTTCCGTTGTCAGTGGCGCTCCCTGAAACCGACAAGAGAGCATCTTTTCTGCACCACAAACACTCAGACTGACCAATACACAGAACATGGTCAGACTCACTGCGAGCCGGACCATTGATGTGGTATATTTCAGTACTGCTCTCACTTGTCAGACTTTTCTACGGAAAAGCCATACATGCGGCCGATGCTTTCTGACATCACTTCGGCCGGATAAATATGTTTATCGGAGTCCCCGTCAGCGGCCACCATCCACGTATCTTATTTTCCAAAAAGCGCCGATACGGTTCTTTGACATATTGCGGCAGGTTGGCGAAGAACACAAACGACGGCACCGAAGTATTCGGCAACTGCGTGACATATTTGATTTTGATATACTTCCCTTTTGTTGCCGGAGGCGGATATGCTCCTATCAGAGGCAGCAGCCGTTCATTGAGCTGCGCTGTCGGTATTTTGCGCTGTTTATTCTCATACACCTGAAGCGCCGTTTCCATCACCTTATATATACGTTGCTTCGTCAGTGCCGACGTAAAGATAATCGGGAAGTCTGTAAATGGTGCCAGGCGATTACGAATTGCAGATTCATAGGTCTTTATGGATTCGTTCGACTTATCTTCCACCAAGTCCCACTTATTCACACAGACGACCAGTCCCTTTTTGTTTTTCTGAATCAGTTGAAATATACTCAAATCCTGACTTTCGATTCCACGAAGCGCATCAATCATCAGAATACAGACATCTGCGTTTTCAATCGCACGGATGGCACGTACAACAGAATAGTACTCCAGGTCTTCCGTCACCTTGGCTTTCTTCCTGATTCCGGCCGTGTCAACGAGGTAGAACTCATGGCCAAATTTGTTGTAGCGCGTGTAGATGGAGTCACGTGTCGTGCCTGCAATGTCTGTCACTATGGCGCGTTCTTCACCTATGAATGCATTAAGGATTGAAGACTTGCCTGCATTGGGACGTCCGACTATCGCAAAGCGTGGCAGCTGGTCGTCGACGTCCTTCGACTCGTCCGGACCCAATTTCTCGATAATAGCGTCCAGCAGGTCTCCCGTTCCGAGTCCGTTTTCTGCCGAGATAATAAAAGGCTCGCCAAGTCCCAGTTTGTAAAACTCGGCAGCATCATACTGCATCTCATAGGTGTCGACCTTGTTCGCAGCCACAATGACAGGCTTTGTAGCCTGCCGAAGAATGCGTGCCACCTCCATGTCATAGTCGGTCAGCCCATTCTGAACATCGAGCAGAAAAAGTATCACATCGGCCTCCTCAATGGCCAGGCCGACCTGTCTTTTAATCTCACCTTCAAAGATGTCATCACTGCTCACGACCCAACCTCCGGTATCAATCACCGAGAAGTCGCGTCCGTTCCAGTCAGATTTGCCGTACTGCCGGTCACGCGTTGTTCCGGCGGCTTCATTCACTATTGCACGACGTGTTTTGGTCAGGCGGTTGAACAGGGTCGACTTCCCGACGTTCGGACGCCCTACGATGGCCAAGATATTTCCCATATAGTTTCCTCCGTTACTATCTTTCAAGGCATGTACAGCAAGTCTGCAACATGCCTTATTAACTACGGCAAAGGTACGGATATTCTTCAGAGCATCAAAACCGCACCCACAGGGCTGACGTCCTGCTTCCCCATATCTCATGCAGCATTTTCAGGCTGTAGAAAGGAGAAAAAGCAGACCCGTTATGCCATTATTATGGTCATCATCAAAAATATCGCTACTTTTGCACTGAAATACAGACTTTTTCTTCAAATCAGAGGCATCACCCTATAAATCACTTCTCTTATGGACGAGCAGTACAATCAAAACGAGCATTACACTCAACAGCAGACATCAGCCAACCAACAACAGGCACAAACGCAAAATCCGTACCAGCAGCAACAGTATGGACAGTATGGACAACCCAATTTTCAGAACAACGGCTACCAGCAACAGCAGCAATACCAGCAGTCCTATCAGCAGATGCCCCAACAGGGAGGAAACATCCCCAATAGTCTTCCGCCCAACAATCATCTGACGAAAGCCATCCTTTCAACAATCTTCTGCTGTATGCCTTTTGGCATTGTTGCCATTGTGAAAGCCAGTCAGGTCAACACTTTCTGGAAATCGGGCTTTTGGATGGCAGCGCAGCAAAGTGCACAAGAGGCCAACAAATGGTCTAACTGGTCAATCGGACTCGGTTTGGCACAAATTCTCATATCTGCCATATACTTCGGAATTATATTTGCTGCCGGTGCCGGAAGCTTTTTAGGTTCCATATGATTTTCTGAACCTTTTATCCGATATAAATCAAGACAACAAAAGTCGCACGAGCATCATTTCGTGCGACTTTTTTGTTCAAACATTTGTCAGTTTGAAAAAAGTCCGTATCTTTGCAACCGCAAAAGCGAGGTGCCATAGCTCAGCTGGTAGAGCAATAGACTGAAAATCTATGTGTCCCTGGTTCAACTCCCGGTGGCACCACTCGCAAAGCCGCAACGAATGTTGCGGCTTTTTTGTTTTTTTTCGGATTTACGTTACCTTTGCGCCAAGCCGCATGAACTGACGGCGGTCATGATTTGGGGCGCACCGTTCCCAACGTATGTTGGTCACATCAACCGTAACGTCCGTCTGACGCTCATCGGCAACACGAAGCACTACGCATGAGGCTGTCTTACTCACATAGCGACAATACCATCCGACAAAAACACAATCCCTACCTGATTATATTCTTTAAACAACAACATTATGAATAACGACATTCGCACGCTGCAACCGGCAGCCCTATGGCAGAATTTCTACAGTCTTACACGCATCCCGCGTCCGTCAGGACTGAAAGAACAAATCGGCACTTTCTTATTGGAATACGGCAAGTCACTCGGACTGGAGTCTTTCCGCGATGAGATTGGCAACGTCATTGTCCGCAAGCCCGCCACACCCGGATATGAAGACAAACCCGGTGTGATTCTTCAGGCGCACATGGACATGGTTCCGCAAAAAGCCAACAACCTCGAATTTGATTTCGAGAAAGATCCTATTGACGCCCATATTGCCGAAGACGGCCAGTGGGTCACTGCCAGCGGAACGACACTCGGTGCTGACAACGGCATCGGCGTGGCTGCTGCCATGGCTGTGCTCGCCGACAAGAGTCTGAAGCATCCGGCTTTGGAGATGTTCATCACATGTGACGAAGAGACCGGCATGTATGGCGCTTTCGACCTGAAGGGCGGCGTGCTTCAGGGCAAGACACTCATCAATCTGGATTCAGAAACCGAAGGCGAGCTTTTCGTCGGGTGTGCCGGAGGTGTAGACGCCGACATTACGTTCAGATATGATGAAGTGCCGACAGAAAGCGGCGACGCTGCCATCCTGCTGCATGTTGGCGGACTGCATGGCGGACATTCAGGCATCGACATACGTCTGCAGCGTGCCAATGCCAACAAGCTTATGTTCCGCTTCCTGCGTAAGGCCATTGCTGAATACGAAGCACGTCTGGTATGCGTCGACGGCGGCGGCCTGCGCAATGCTATCCCGTTCGACTGCAAGGCTGTGATTTGCGTTCCACGCGAGGGAG
>JAFUXZ010000163.1 GCA_017470795.1 Paludibacteraceae bacterium | reverse complement strand
GGCTGGATCATAGACCGTGAGCGCAAACAGTTCAACCGGCAGGTGATGGACACCTACTTCCCCTGCCACACAGACCCGAAGCCGACACAACTCATCTGAATCAAAAAACGTTTATTCTTAAATCTAACACATTATGGGAGACATTTTTACTCAAATTTTCAGTGCGACAATCGTTCTGTTCGCCATCATCGACATCTTGGGCTCTACGCCCATCATCCTGAACTTCCAAAGTCGCGGCATCGTCGTCAAACCGATGCAGACCACACTCGTATCGCTCGGCATCATGCTGCTCTTCCTCTTTGCTGGCGACTGGGTGCTGCAACTTTTTCACGTCACCATCGAGGCCTTCGCCGTTGCCGGAGCTTTCATCCTCTTCTTCATGGCTCTTGAAATGATTCTTGACGTAGAGATCTTCAAGAATAACGGTCCGAAAGAAGTGTCGTCGATTGTACCTCTCGCCTTCCCGCTGGTTGCCGGACCGGGCTCGTTCGTGACCCTTGTCGCACTCCGCGCCGAATTCCCGCTTTGGGTGCTCGTCGTAGCCTTGCTGCTCAACCTGATTTTCGTCTATGCAGTGCTTGTGGCCACAGACCCTATCCGCCGCTTCTTTGGTGCCGGAGGCATCTACATCATGCGCAAGTTCTTTGGCGTGATTCTGATGGCCATTGCCGTCAGACTGTTTGCCACCAACCTGCATGCCGTGCTCCACAGCGACGAGACCAAGCCTGTTGAAGAAAAGGTTCCCGCCGCCGTCGTAACCCCTGAGGCACAGCCTGCTGCTACCATCGCCTTATCTGACGCAGACACTGCTGCATCAGAGTCACTGACGGACGAAGAGGCCGGCAGTACAGAATCTGCCGACTGACACTCCGACAGAGCCTGCACAGACAGGCACACCGCCGGCAGACACCAGACATGCGCCGCAAACACCGGTCAGGCCTGACATCCGTTTTCGCCATTCGTTGAAAATGTGTACTTTTGCAAACGCAGACCCGAAAACTTTATCAATAACAAATAAACAACAAAGCACACTTATGATTAATGCGCAAGACATTAAGATAGGCACCTGCATCCGGATGGACGGTGACCTCTATTTCTGCATCGACTTCCTGCATGTGAAACCCGGAAAGGGCAATACCTTCATGCGCACCAAACTGAAAAACGTGGTCGACGGACGCGTGTTGGAACGCCGCTTCAACATTGGCGAAAAACTCGAAGACGTGCGCGTAGAACACCGCCCCTACCAGTTCCTTTATAAAGAAGGTGAGGAGTATATCTTCATGAACCAGGAAACCTTCGAGCAAATCCCTATCGCCAAAGACCTGATTACCGGCGTTGACTTCCTGAAGGAAGAAATGGTCGTTGATGTGGTAAGCGACGCCACAAGTGAGACCATCCTATACGCAGAGCTGCCTATCAAGGTTGAGCTTAAAATCACCTACACCGAACCCGGCCTTAAAGGCGACACCGCTACCAACACAACCAAGCCCGCTACGCTTGAGACCGGAGCCGAAATCCGCATCCCACTCTTCCTGAACGAAGGCGACGTTGTACGCGTTGACACACGTGACGGAAGTTATGTAGAGCGTGTCCGCTAAGACAACATATACCTTATATATATTATATCATACGGGCGAGTCCTTTCGGATTCGCCCGTATGATATTCTGAAGCCCTGCTCGTCAGAACCCAAAAAGATTGCGCACAACCCAGAAACCAACAAACAGGCCAAACAAGATCCAGCAGGCCGTCCGCCCCGTCAGGCGCATATAGAGCCCATCCCACGCCATGATTCGTGACAACCAGATCAGCAGGATGTAAGTCAGTGAAGGGAGCAGCAGCACATTGTAGTGAATCGCCGTCAGCCACCGCCCGTGCAGCAGATGATAGACAGCACGCTGCGAACCGCATCCGGGGCAGCTCAGCCCCGTGAGTGAACGGAACAGACACTTGGGAGACCACAGCGTCTGCTCGGGATCAAACCGCCACAACACATATCCGACGCCCAGCAGCACGCACAGGCCGCCCACAAGCAGCAAGCCGCGCCAAAACATGCTGAGACGCGCAGGCGGCTCGACCTGATGCTCTGCACGATGACGGATATATCGCTCTGTGAACATCAGTCTGCGGCCTGCCCGCCCGAGGTGTTATAACGCGAATCTTCGCGCTCCTGAAGACGCACGATATGATACGTGCTGTCGATGTACATGCTGACGGTCTTGATGTATTCGCTGATATCGCCCGATTCATGCCTGACATAGAGCTCCATCGGGAACTCTATCAACGCCCCCTGATTCGTCTGACGCACCACCATACGGTCAATCACGGCTTCGCATTGCGTCTCAACAGCGGCCATATCGGTCAGAAACATCTCCTGATACATCAAGACGACGGATTCTGGTGAGAGGTTCCGCTGCTGATGACATGCTTCAACATGTTGGGCGAACAGGTGACCTAACTGGCCGTATTGCCCACGATCCAAAATGCTGCAGTAGTTAAGCACCAGTTTGCGTACTTGAGCCATCACCGGATAGTCATCTGCCGGAGCCGCTTGCATCACTTCCGCCTGAGCCTGCATGACAAGCGTGTCAATCCGTACCGGCTCGCGGCTCGCAGCGGCCTCCGGCTGTGAGTCATGACGCACCGCTACGACGTCAGGCGCCGACTCTGTCCCTGCACTGCCACAAGCGGTAAGAAGCATGAACACACAGGCTGTGGCAGCCTGACGGAAGACCCGGACAGTATTTTGAATGTATGGTCTCATCCGACAGAGACCGGTCTGTTGTCTGTGCATGTATCAATAGTGCAGACATCGCCCACCGAAGCACACTTATGCATCCGGTGGGCGACGTCGTAATATATTACTTCAGAAGATCCATGGTGTCGGTAGCTATCATCAGTTCCTCATCGGTCGGAACGCAGACAACCTTCACCTTCGAATCCGGGGTTGACAGAACCGTTTCTGTGCCGCGCACCTTGCGGTTCAGCTCCTTGTCAAGTTTCACGCCCATCCACTCCATGTCGCTGCACACAGCTTCACGCAGTTGCCATTGGTTTTCTCCCACGCCGGCAGTAAACACGATGATGTCGCATCCGCCCATCGCAGCAGCATAGGCTCCGACATACTTCTTGACACGGTAGTTATACATCTCCAGAGCGATGTGGGCGCGTTTGTTGCCCTGTTCATCGGCAGCTGTAATCTCACGCATATCTGACGAGATGCCTGTGATGCCAAGCACACCACTCCGTTTGTTTAGCAGGTTGGACATCTCTGCGGGAGTCATGTTCAGATGATCTTCCAGGTATGTCACGGCTCCGGCGTCAATATCGCCTGCACGCGTACCCATCATCAGGCCCTCAAGCGGCGTGAGTCCCATCGTCGTGTCTATACATTCGCCATACTTCACTGCCGACAGACTACCGCCATTGCCGACATGACAAGTCACGATCTTGACCTCTTCAGGCTTCACCCCGAGTATCTCGCACACGCGTTTGGACACATAGCGATGACTCGTTCCGTGGAAGCCATAGCGACGTACATGGTAGGTTTCATAGAGCTCATACGGGATAGCGTAGAGGTAGGCATAATCGGGCATGGTCTGATGGAAGGCCGTGTCAAACACACCGACCTGTGGAAGGCCGGGCATGAGTTCGTTGACGGCGGCAATGCCTTTTAGATTGGCCGGATTGTGGAGAGGTGCAAGGTCATTGCATGCTTCAACTTCCTTGAGAACCTCATCTGTCAGAAGCACTGACTTGTTAAAGCGCTCGCCGCCATGAACAACACGGTGTCCGACAGCATTGATCTCTTTCAAATCCTTAATAGCACCAAACTCAGGATCTGTGAGGCATTGGAAAATGAACTTCACTCCCTCTGTATGCTCCGGTACGTCGTGCATAATCTGCTTCTTTTCGCCATTGGGCAAAGTGATTTTGATGAAAGCATTGTCCAATCCGATGCGCTCAATGCCTCCTGCGGCCATGACGGACTTATCGTCCATGTCGTAAAGTTTGTACTTAATCGACGAACTGCCGCAATTTAATACCAATATCTTCATGTTACATTCTACTTATGGGGTTGATAATGATTCTTGATTCGGGAAACTCCGTTCTATAATGAAAACGTCCGCGTACACTTCACGCATCACCCAATCGCCTGGTTGGCTGTGATGGCAATCATTTTGATGATGTCATCCACACAGCATCCACGGCTCAGGTCATTGACCGGCGCTGCAATACCTTGTAGAATCGGGCCCACAGCGGCTGCTCCTGAGAAGCGCTCAACGAGTTTGTAACCGATATTGCCTGCCTGCAGGTCCGGGAATACGAGAACGTTAGCCTTACCGGCTACGGGGCTTCCGGGGGCCTTGCTCTGGCCAACCGACGGAACGAGTGAAGCATCGGCCTGCAGTTCTCCGTCAATGAGAAGTTCAGGGGCTTTCTCTCTGGCAATACGCGTGGCCTCTACGACTTTATCAACCAGTTCGTGCTTGGCTGAACCTTTCGAGGAGAAGCTCAGCATGGCGATACGCGGCTCAAAGCCACCCATGATACGTGCCGTTTCAGCAGTTGATATGGCTATCTGAGCCAGTTCTTCTGCTGTGGGGCAGGGATTGACGGCGCAGTCGGCAAACACGAGGAAGCCATCCTCGCCTAACTGCTTGGCAGGAGTAAACATCAAGAACGCCCCACTTACTACGCTCACGCCGGGCTTGGTCTTCAATATCTGGAAAGCAGGACGGATGGTGTTGCCTGTCGTGTTGCGTGCTCCGGCCAATTCGCCGTCTGCATCACCGTTCTTAATCATCAGGCAGCCCGTGTAGAGGGGGTTGCGAGCCGTCTTTGCGGCTTCCTCTTCGGTCATGCCCTTATTCTTGCGCAAGTTATAGAGCAACTCGGTATAGACGCTCATTTTCGGATCCGTTTCCGGGTTGAAGATAGTGGCTTTGCTGATGTTTTTCAGCCCTTTTTCCTCTGCCATCTTGTTGATGACTTCGGGGTCACCGATCAGAATCAGTTGAGCAAGCCCTTCTTTGAGTACGTAGTCGGCAGCCTCAAGGGTACGGGGTTCGTCGCCTTCAGGGAGCACAATGCGGCGCGGATTCTGTTTGGCGCGCTCGTAGAGTTTTTGTAAGAGATCCATGATGTTGATGTTTGTAGGTTATTTGTTTGTATTGTTGTTTGATTGATGCTGTCAGGCCTGTGCGTCCAAAGTCCGGACATCGTCTGCCGATGGTGTTTCCTCATCAGGTTGGTCAGACTCTTCGTCAAGAATGAAGCGTTTATAGTAGGAAATAATCAGCGTCGTCATTGGCAGGGCTATAATCATTCCGACGACACCGAGCAGAGACCCCCAGACAGAGAGCGAAAATAGGATTGCAACAGGCTTAAGCCCCATCTTTGGCCCCATAATACGCGGAGTAAGAACCATGTCCTGCAAGGTCTGTACAATCAGCACGACAACAGCCAGTTCGAGCAGTACCATCCACACATTCTGTCCGGTTTCTGCCGACTTGAGGATGCACAGGAAGATGCACGGCACGAGGCCAACGGTCTGCAAGTAGGGCACAAGATTCATCACTCCGATAATCAGGCCCATAACGATGGCGAGCGGCATCCCGATGATGCTGAACCCGATTGCAAACAGTACGCCCACTATCGCCGCTATGAGTGCCTGAGCGCGAAAGTAACTGTTCATGCCGCTCTCAAGGTCAGACAAGAGGCCCATCACTCCTGAGCGATATTTCTGTGGTATGAAGCCTGGCAAAGATTCTGTCAGCTTCTCGTAGTCAAGGAGGATAAAGACGATGTAGAGCAAGCAGACCACAATCACAAACAGACCGACGACAAAACTCAATGAACTGCTCAACACATTCCAGAGATTCGGGATAAGAGTCTGTATGGCCGACATGAGCCGTTCGTCCTGTAAGACGGTCTGAAGGTCCAGTCCTGCAATCCATTGTCTGATTTGCTGCTGAACCGATTCGGGCAGGATCGAATTGGGGTCAATGGAGTTGATATACTGCCCGATGACCTCACTCGTGTGGGTCATTTCGGACACAATCATCGGGGCGAGTACCCACACCAGTCCGACCAGACACCCCACAATCAGCACTAAGGTCACCACAATGCTCAAGATGCGGCTACGGAGCCTGCACTTGTACTGAAAGAAGCATACTATCGGATAAATCAGATAGGCGATAAGCCAACTGATCAGAAACGGAAGCAGCACACTGCTCAGCCGTTTAGTCAGCAGGAAAAGGGCAATCAAGACAAGAGCCCCTATTATGAGCCGGACCGTGCGGTCGAAGGTAAATGTTTTGCCGGAGAGAAGCATGGGAGTGTTAGTTTAGTATATTAGAAAACTATGATACACGATGACGGATGATGCCAAACAGGCGGATGATGCGTGTTGCCGCCTAACCGGCCTGATTATCAACACTTTTAGCGAGCTGGTTAAAACAATGTCTGCAGATGGGTTCATATTCTCCCGTCTCGCCAAGCAGCACGCGTTTTTCGCTGTCCACCAGACGATGAGACACGTAGGCCAAAGAGCCGCATCGGACACAGATGGCATGAACCTTATAGACATCTTCGGCGATGGCCATCAAGGCCGGCATCGGTCCAAACGGCACACCGCGGAAGTCCATGTCAAGACCCGCAATGATGACGCGGATGCCGCGCTCTGCCAACTGATTGACCACATCCACAAGACCGTCGTCAAAGAACTGTGCTTCGTCAATCCCCACCACATCCACATCGTCGGCCAGCAGCAGGATGTTGCCCGATGAGTCGACCGGTGTGCTCGGAATGGCATGCTGGTCATGACTGACTACATCGCTCTCGCTGTAGCGCGTATCTACGGTGGGTTTGAAGATCTCGACCTTCTGCTTGGCAAACTGGGCGCGTTTCATGCGCCGGATGAGTTCTTCGGTCTTGCCGCTGAACATGGAGCCGCATATCACCTCAACGCAACCGCGTCGTTGGATGGGCGAGTGGGTGTCTCGTTCGTTAAACACGTCTGTATTGATTTTTATCCTGCCGGGGCAGTGTTGATATGAATTGATGTTGATGCCTGATGTTCTTTATTCGCACGCCTCTTTGAGAATCTCGCTCACTGTGGGGTGCGCAAATACACAGGCGCTCCACTGGTGTGCAGTCAGACCGCAAGTGATGGCCTGCGCTGCCTGATTGATGATTTCAGACGCATAGTTGCCGAGCATGTGCACGCCCAATATGCGGTCGGTCTGCTTGTCAACGAGCAGCTTGCACAGTCCATTGACACCTTCATTCTCGGCCACGAAGCGCCCTGCAAAGGTCATGGGCAAGCGACGTACGTCATATTCAACACCCTGCTTCTGAAGCATGGCTTCCGTCTGCCCGACGCCTGCAACTTCAGGATTGGTGTACACCACTCCGGGGATGGCATCGTAGCGCATCACCGACTCAACGCCGAGCATGTTGTCGACAGCCACCTCTGCCTCACGCACGGCAGTGTGTGCAAGCATCGACTGCCCCGTCACATCGCCTGCGGCCCAAACATTGGGCTTTGAGGTGCGCATATTCACATCCACTCCGATGCCGCGTCCCTGCATCGCAAGCTGCAGAGCCTCCAGGCCCTGTATACGCGGACGCCGACCCACACTGACAAGCACATGGTCAGCCTCGACCATCTGCTGCTCACCATCGAGTTCGTAGTTGACGCCCTGTTCGGTGATGCCTGTCACACGGGCCTTGAGCTTGATGTCGATGCCCTCTTTCTGCAGCGTCTGGCGCAACAGGGTCGAAACCTCTGCGTCCATATTGCCCAGAATCTCGTCAAGCATCTCTATCACAGTCACATGCACGCCGAGCGTGTTGAACAGGCAGGCGAACTCCATTCCGATTACGCCGCCGCCGATGATGGCGATACGCTCCGGGAGCGTGGTGGCTGCGAGCGCATCAGAGCTGTCCCACACGTGGGGCAGATCCACGCCGCTGATGGGTGGGGTGAAGTTGTCCGAACCAGTGCATACGAGCAGGCGCTCGGCCTGATAGGTCACGTCGGCCGCCTGTATGTCGATGAAGGTCTCACTCCAACGTATGACCTTTGCTTCGGCTGCTACGACAAGAGCCTGCTCACCGCTGACTTTCTGACGCACGCCGGCCACGAGTTTGCGCACCACTTTGGTTTTGCGCTGCTGCATGCGCGCGTAGTCAAAGCTCACGCCCTGTGTGTTCACACCATATTTCTGGGCTGTGAGGGCCTGATGATATTGCTTGGCTCCGTAGAGGAGACATTTGGTCGGGATGCAGCCTTCGTTGAGACAGGTGCCGCCGAGTTGTTTCTGTTCAAAAAGCACAACACTCATTCCGGCTTTGAGTGCGCGATGGGCGGCAGTGTATCCGGCCGGGCCGCCGCCAATGATGGCGAGTTGGTAAGTCATGGCAGATTTGATTTTTTGAGGTCTAAAACAGATAGTTGCAACATTGTGTTGCCTCTGAAATTATTTTCTTCTATGGTGTAGCATACGTCCAACGGGACGCCCTCCTTGAGCGGTTTGTAGAATGGAGCCTGACGGAAAGCGATGCCGTTCATGTTCACCTGTGTTGTATGGTCGTACAGATCGAGTTTCAGATGTTCCTGTTCGCGTCCCACAAGGCGGCTCGTGCCGCGGTCATGCACATGACGGGTAACGAACACCGGACGCGGATTGCCGGGTCCAAAAGGTCCGAACTGCTTCAGAATCCGGTAGAACCGCGGCGTGATGTCGCTGAAAGCCAGCTCCGCATCCACCTCAATCTGCGGCGTCTGTTGTTCAGGCCTGATGTTCCGGGCCACGAAGCGCTCAAAACGCTCAATAAACTCGGGTACGTTCTCTTCGCGCAGCGACAGTCCGGCGGCATACATGTGCCCGCCGAAAGTCTCCAGCAGGTCGGAGCAGGAATCGATGGCGGCATAGATGTCAAATCCGGCCACCGACCGGGCAGAGCCCGATGCAAGTCCATTCGACTTGGTCAGTACGACTATCGGCTTGAAGAACTCCTCGGACAGACGCGAAGCCACGATGCCTATCACTCCCTTGTGCCATTCCGGATTGTACACCACCACCGAACTCCGCTGCCGATACGTCTCCGCATTGGCACGTATCATGTTAAGCGCTTCGTCCGTTATTCGCTTGTCAAGATCCTTTCGGTTATTGTTATACTCGTTGATCTCACCGCTCTTTCGGTGTGCAAAATCAGGATCGTTCGAGATGAGCAGCTGCACAGCCTCTGAAGCCGACTTCATGCGACCCGAAGCGTTGATACGGGGACCAATCTTAAACACGAGGTCGTTGATTGTCACTTCCTGACCCATTATGCCGCACACATCGAGCAGGCTTTTCACTCCCGTACTCGGATACTGATTGATCTGCCGCAGTCCATAATATGCCAGAATGCGGTTCTCCCCCGTGATGGGCACGATGTCCGAAGTGATGGACATGGCCAGCAGGTCAAGCAGCGGGTAGAGCTGCCGGCTCTCGTCGATGTCATTGCTCCGCGCAAAGGCCTGCATCAGCTTAAAGCCCACACCGCAGCCTGAAAGTTCGTCATAGGGGTAGTCGCAGTCTTGGCGTTTCGGATCCAGAACAGCGACGGCCGGGGGCAGTTGGTCGCCCGGAGTGTGATGGTCACAGATGATGAAGTCTATGCCTTTTGACTTGGCGTATGCCACCTTGCCGACGGCTTTAATACCACAATCAAGTGCAATGACGAGCGTGTAGTCATTGTTCGCAGCGTAGTCAATACCTGCCACAGAGATGCCATACCCTTCGGTATATCGGTTGGGAATATAATAGCCGAGGTTGACGTAGAACTGTTTCAAAAACTTATAGACCAGTGTCACCGCCGTTGTCCCGTCGACGTCATAGTCGCCATAAACCAGAATCTTCTCATTGCGCTGCATGGCCAGCGTAAGCCTGTCTACGGCTTTACGCATGTCAGTCATCAAGAACGGATCATGCAGGTCGGTAAGCGACGGCCGGAAGAACTGTTTGGCCTGTTCATAGGTCTGAATGCCTCGTTCGGCGAGTAATCGGGCCAGTATCGGGCTGATTTTCAACTCCTCTGCAAGGGTCTTTGTGGTATTTGTTAGTTCGTCATCTGTTCGTCTGATTATCCAGTTGTTAATCATTGATGATGTTTTATTTTCAAAGTCGTAAAGGTATGCATTTTTATTCGTTTTGGCAAGCCGCCAGGGGGCTTTTCATGATGTTTTTGGCATCAGATTGTCATGAAACGGGCGTCTGTGCCGCAAGCAGAACGGCCCGTATGTCTGCAGATCTGACGGCAAATGTTTCCGTATGTCTGTTGCCGGCAGCGGTTGTCAGCCTCATGGCTCATGTGTGGTTTTCGTCTGACAGCTGCGCTCTGCCGGCAGGCTTCCTCCTCTCTGCTCCCGCATGCCCTGAGAGCACAGAACGAATGACGCCCTGCTGCGCTGTCGGCTGAGCATCACGTCATGCTTTGTCCGCATCTGCTCCGTTGGCGCAGGACAAGTCAGAACAATCCCCGACTGCTCTGCCGGCCGGCGACGCTGACACGGCAGCATGCCGTGCACACAAACCTCAAAACAATTCAAACAACGAACCCGACAGCCTTGAGAAAGACGCATGATGACCGCATCCTGACCAACGACCGACGCGGTTGTATGATTTCAAAATCACATCGATTTTGTGCATTTGCGGTAAGTTGATTATTTTTGCGCCCTACCGTAAGTGTATAGAAAGATGCAGACCGATTCCCCATCAGCCCCATTGCGTTACGACAAAGCCGATCTGGACCAGGCAGTCGCCTGCCTGCAGTCGGGCGGCGTGCTGCTGTATCCGACAGACACCATCTGGGGACTGGGATGCGATGCGACCAATGAGGAGGCCGTACAGCGCATCTTTCAAATCAAGCAGCGTTCGGACAGCAAATCAATGCTTGTGCTGACAGACGCTCCGGGCAAGTTGCAGGGCTATGTGGACGTGCCTGACATGGCATGGGACCTGATGGAAGTGTCCGAGCGACCCATCACGATTATCTATCCCAACGCGCGCAATGTTGCTCCAAGTCTGATAGCCGAAGACGGAACGCTCGGCATCCGTGTGACATCTGACGCTTTCTGTCAGGCTTTGTGCCGGAAGCTGCGTCGCCCCATCGTGTCGACGAGTGCCAACATCAGCGGACATCCTGCACCGGCATTTTTCAGCCAGATAGACAGCGCACTGCGCCAACAGGCCGACTACGTCTGCCGCTACCGCCGACAAGACCAGCGTCCGTCGCAACCGTCGTCGGTTGTCAAGCTCGGCCTGAACAACGAAATCAGCATCATCCGTCCATGAGCCAGTCCAGACCGAAGAAACACGTCAGCATCGGACGATTGCGCCTGCTCTACGTCATGGGCGACGCAGTGGCTGCCGTAATCGTGTGGCTGACATACCTGATCTACCGCTGGACCATCACAAACCTGCGTCCGCTGACCATCGAGGATGCGGTCGTTCCGGCATTGCTGTTCTACATGCCGCTCATCATCTACCCGATTGTGTCGGTGCTGGTTCACTACCTGACGGGGTTCTATCTTAATCTGGTTCAGATATCGCGTCTGCGCGAACTTGGAAAGACCTTCGTGTCAACGCTTATATTATCACTGCTGCTGTTCTTTTTCTGCAACCTGAATGACATTGACACCGTCGACGATTACAACCGCTATTACCTTTTCCTTTTTACACTGGTTCTGATACAGTTTACGGTCAGTTTTTCCATACGGTGGCTGCTCGGCATCTA
This sequence comes from Paludibacteraceae bacterium, assembly GCA_017470795.1. Taxonomy (GTDB): domain Bacteria; phylum Bacteroidota; class Bacteroidia; order Bacteroidales; family Paludibacteraceae; genus RGIG4928. The sequence goes on along the minus strand of JAFUXZ010000163.1, from coordinate 8,442 downwards.
TCGCCACAGGCTATACCGGAAGCGGCTGCTCTCACGCCGTACAATCGTCATCGGCACCGGACCGCAGGCCGACAGAATCATGGACGAACTGCGTCAGCAGCCCTGTCAGTTTGAACTCATCGGACAGGTATCACTCACCGAGTCAGAACATCAACGGCTAAGCTTACTGGGTACGCTGGACAATCTGGAGGATATATGCCAGAGCTATGACGTCCAGTCGGTCGTTGTCGCACTTCCGTCCGACTACCGCAACACAGAACTGTATCAGATCATCAACCGGCTGTATCACTATCAGATTGACATACAGTTTACGCCGCGCGTCTACGAGATGCTGACCGGTGCGGTGCGTATCCGCAGGCCGGACATGAGCCCGCTTGTCAACATCACAGAGCAGAGTATGCCCGACTGGCAGCTCTGTGTCAAACGCGCCTTTGACATTACGGCCTCTTCGCTTGCCCTGCTGATTACCTCGCCCCTGCTGATATTATGCGCCATCGGCATCAGGATTGACTCTCCCGGACCGGTGCTGTTCAAGCAGGACCGTATCGGACTGCACGGCAAGACCTTCCATATCCTGAAGCTGCGTACGATGTGCATAGACGCAGAGCCGGACGGACATCCGCACCTGAGCCTGCCGAACGACCCGCGCATCACGCGCATCGGACGGTGGATGCGCCGGTATCGCATCGACGAACTGCCCCAGTTCTGGAACGTCATCATGGGCGACATTAGCATCGTGGGCTACCGGCCGGAACGCCAGTACTTCATTGACCAGATCATGAAACAGGCACCCTACTACTGTCTGCTGTACAAGACACGCCCGGGAATCACGTCATGGGGACCTATCAGACTCGGATATGCACAGGGTGTTGAGACCATGATTGAACGACTCAACTACGACATTATTTATATAGAAAACATGAGCCTTACGGAGGACATAAAGATCATGCTCTACACCATCCAGGTGATCCTGCGGGGCAAGGGGCAGTGAGCACCGGCCGGGACTCAGAAAACGACAAAAGGAAAGACAACCCGTGTGGTTTAGCGAAAAGACATACCTCAAGATTATCCAGTGGCGCGAGGCGCACATCAAAGAGCGGCAGTTCGTGGCCTTGCTGAGTCTGGTGGTCGGTGTGATGAGTGCACTTGCCGCCGTGCTGCTCAAGACCCTGATATCCGTCATCGAACATCTGTTGAGCCTCGCTTTCGGAGGTAATGACGGACTGAACTACTGGTACCTGTTCACACCGATTATCGGAATCACACTGGCCATGCTGTTTGTGCGCTACATCGTCCGTGATGACATCAGTCACGGCATCACGCGCATCCTGTATGCCATATCACAGCGCAAGAGCATCCTCAAGCTGCATAACACATGGACCTCAATCGTTGGCAGCTCACTGACCATCGGTTTCGGAGGTTCTGTCGGAGCAGAGGCTCCCATCGTCCTCACAGGTTCGGCCATCGGAAGCAACCTGGCCAAATTTTTCAAGCTGGATCAGAAGACCATGATGCTCATGATTGGTTGCGGTGCTGCCGGAGCCATCGGCGGAATCTTCAAAGCCCCCATCGCCGGACTGGTGTTTACCCTGGAAGTGCTGATGATTGACATGACCACGGCCTCCGTGATTCCGCTGCTGATATCATCTGTCACAGCCAACGCCGTAGCCTACTTCTTTACAGGCAGCAACAGCATGTTTGACTTCTCCGTCGAACAGCCGTTCGGCATCCGAAGCATTCCCTACCTGCTGATACTCGGCATCGCCTGCGGTCTGGTATCGCTCTACTTTACACGCGGCATGAACTGGATAGAGGGCTGCTTCAGACGCATCACCAACCCATACACCAAGTTGGCCGTCGGCGGTGTGATGCTGAGCGTGCTGATCTTTTTGTTTCCGCCACTCTACGGCGAAGGGTACAACACCATCGGCAACCTGCTCCATGCACAGGCCGGAACGACACTTGACAACAGTCTGCTCCAGACCCTACTGGGCAACGGGCAATGGGTGCTGTTGTTCAATCTGGTCCTGATCATACTGATGAAAATCTTTGCCAGTGCTGCGACCAATGCGGCAGGAGGCGTGGGAGGGATCTTCGCACCGTCGCTGTTTGTAGGATGCATCACGGGGTATGTCGTAGCCATGCTGCTCAACATGCTCGGCCTGCATCTTCCACCCACCACCTTTGCTCTCGCAGGCATGGCCGGACTGATGTCAGGTGTGATGCACGCTCCGCTGACGGGCATCTTCCTCATCGCAGAACTCACCGGAGGCTACCAGCTCTTCATGACCCTGATGATTGTCTCTGCGGTAAGTTACATGGTTATCATCCTTTTCGAGCCTCACAGTCTGTATGCCATGCGGCTGGCTCAAAAAGGCGAACTGATCACGCATCATAAAGACCGCGCCGTCCTCACACTGCTCAAAATGGAAAACATCATCGAAACCGATTTGAGCATCTTGCGGCCGGAACAAACCCTTGGCGAACTTGTACGCGTAATCGCACACAGCCGGCGCAACCTATTCCCTGTGGTGAGCAAAAACGGCCGGTTCCAAGGCGTGCTGCTGCTTGATGAAGTGCGCAACATCATGTTCCGCCAAGAACTGTACGAACGCTTCACCGTCGGCCAACTTATGACAATGCCGCCCGCAGTGCTCCAAAACGACATGCCGATGGAGAAAGTGATGGAGATATTTGAAGACTCGGGAGCATGGAACCTACCCGTCATCGATCAGGATAAACGATACGTCGGATTCGTGAGCAAATCAAAGATCTTCAACTCCTACCGACACGTTCTCGTCCATTTCTCAGACGAGTAAGACTGACGCATCATCTGCTGCAACATAATTGACAACACTCCAACATCAGTTTCACCATGCAGACCTATCAACAAGCCATCAAAGAGTTAGAGCAAATCGTGGCCGAAATGGAACAGAACGGCCCGATTGAGATGGACGCCTATCTGGCAAAGACAAGGCGCGCCAGCGAACTGATCCGTTACTGCAAAGAACGTCTGCACCACTTCGACGACGAGATTCAGCAGATTCTGTCTGAGAATCAACCGCGGACAGGCGATTCGGAACATCCGGACGAATAGCATTTCACCTTGTGCAGAAAAAGCACTAATTTTGCCGCGAAAACATCGGTCATGACAACCTTTCTGAAAAATCATGACCTTCAGTCTAACCAAATCGGAAACTCTTGGACCCGGATCCTTTATCTCCTTTGCTACTGAGCATCATCAGACCGGATGCTCTGCCCTTGTCTGCATACATATCGCTCGCAGTTGCCATCGGCCTGCTATTCTGTTCGGCTTTCGTCTCCGCTTCGGAAGTCGCATTTTTTGCGCTTACGCCAACCCAGCGTGAACAACTGAACGACGAGCAGTCGGATGATGCCCAGTCAAAGGCTGTAAACAGCCTGCTGCAGATGCCTCAGGAACTGCTTGCGACTATCCTGATTGCCAATAACTTCGTGAACGTGGTGCTGATTGTATTGCTGACCAACTTTACAACAGCGTTGTTTGACTTCTCGTCAGCCCCCGTGTTGGGCTTTGTCGTCGAGACAGTGATTATCACTTTCCTGCTGCTGCTGTTCGGTGAGATTATGCCCAAGATCTTTGCCAATCAGAATGCGCTGCGCATGTCGAAAAGAGCCGCACGTCCACTGATGCGGCTGCACGCAGTACTGGCGCCATTCGTGCGTTTGTTGGTACGGTCGACCTCTGTGGTCAACAACCGGCTGTCCAAGCATCAGCATAATACCATCTCTATGGACGACATCTCGCAAGCCATCGAACTGACGACGAACGACAAAGATGAAGACAAGGACATGCTGGAAGGAATCGTCCGCTTTGGAGACATCGAGGTGAGTGACATCATGTGTCCGCGGGTAGATATTGTCGACCTGGACATTAAAAGCAACTATAAGCAGGTGTTGCAGACTATCATCGAATCCGGCTATTCACGTATTCCCGTCTACTCCGGATCGAGTGATCAAATCAAGGGCATCCTGTACAGCAAGGATTTGCTGCCTCACATTGAAAAGCCTGCCAACTTCAAGTGGCAAACACTCATCCGACCGGCCTACTTCGTTCCGGAGTCCAAAAAAATTGACGAACTACTCTCCGAGTTTCAAGAAAACAAAGTACATCTGGCCATTGTCGTTGATGAGTATGGTGGAACGTCCGGCCTCGTGACCATGGAAGACATCCTTGAAGAAATCGTAGGCGACATCAGCGATGAGTATGATGAGGAGCAGAAGCAATACACCAAGATTGATGACCATACCTATATCTTCGAAGGAAAAACACTGCTCAACGACTTCTTCAAAATCATTGATGCCGACGAAGACGATTTCCAAGATATTACGGATGAAGTGGAGACACTTGCCGGCCTCGTACTGGAGTTGAAAGGAGAAATCCCGAAACGTGGTACGAAGGTACACTACGGAGAGTACTCTTTCGAGGTTCTTGCGGTCGACAAACGACGTATCAAGAGCATTAAAGTGATTATCAATCCGAAGTCTGCCGGCACAGAGGACACAGCCGAATAACCTGATACATCCTGTTCAAACTCCATGAAATCTGTACTACGATTATCTGTGTTGTCTCTGGTTGTGCTGCTCGTTTCAGCATGCTCCAAGCCCAATGACACCTATCGGCCGATGGGTTACCTGCGCATCGACCTTCCGGATACAGCATATCACCACTATCACTCAGACCGGATTCCTGTGAGTTTTGACCTCTCCGACCATGCCATGCCTACATATCATGACTCCATCAGTGGAGGGTTGACTTTGGTCTATCCGGAGCTGAAAGCCCGAGTCTACTGTGATTATAAGGCTGTTCAAAGCAACCTGCGCCAGCTGTCCGAAGACGCCTATGACTTCGTTCAAAAGCACAACGTGAAGGCGTATGGCATCTCTGCCCTTCCGTGCGGCAGTCCGGACAGACAGGTCTACGGCCTGTTCTATTATCTGCGTGGCCGCGAGGTTGCATCACCTATACAGTTCGTACTGACTGACAGCACAAATCATTTCTTTCGCGGAGCATTGTATTTTGACATGCATGTCAATCAGGATTCACTGTCACCGGTGATTGACTATCTTGGCGATGACATCATGCGAATGATTGACAGTTTTGAATGGCAATGAATCTGCAACTCTATCAGCATGCCGGCTGCAAAATCTGGGTGTGGGTTCTGACAGAAACGGATACGGTTGAATCCATACGCGCGCGGCTGGGCTATCCAGTTGATTTGGACGGGATGAAAGCGGAGAGCCGACAGCGCGAAATTCTGGGCATCCGTCTGATTGTGCAGCATCTGTATGGCGTGAATGAGCGCATCGGCTATGACAGTCAGCAGCGCCCCTACCTAAAAGAGCATCAGGACTTTATCAGCATTGCTCACTCGCACGGAATACTTGCCCTCGCCGTGCACCACACGAGACCTATCGGCATGGATCTTGAGGTCTTCGGCAAGAAGATGCGCCGTGTACGCAGCATCTTTCTTAATGCTCACGAACTGGCGTGGCAAAGCCCGAATGACGATACCTACACATCGGAACATCTGTGCTGGACGGTCAAAGAAGCTTTGTACAAACTGCTTGGCAGTCCGGTATACGACTTCCCGAATGCCATATCCATAGAACCCCCGGAGAACGCCGTCGGCAATCCTTCAGAAGGAGAGTTACGGGCTGTGGCAGACGGGCGTAACTACCTGCTGCACTACTGGATACGGGAGCATTACGTACTCACAATAACCAATGCGTCATGAAACATCGGCAAATACTCATCAGCATGATACTATGCTGTCTTACCACGGCGTGCGTTGTGGACGAACCGGATATTGACACCATCAGTATTGAGCGTAGCTGGCTCACAGGCCAATGGCAACTGACCCGAAAAGTGATTGACTACAACATTATCGCTGCAGGCATTACGGTCAAGTCGGAAAAAATTGACGACAGTTTCTCGGTCGGTCATCGCGACACGTTCGACCTGCGCATGGACAACACTTTCATCGTCAACACTGATACCGCCGGAACATGGGATGCTGACGAGCAGTATCTACAACTGAACATCACCAACCCGGCTGTTGACTACTATCAAGACCTCCAGACGCTGCACCTCGGCACCAATCTGCGCTGCAAAGTCACGGCTCAAGATTCGTCGCACATCGTGCTCTACTACTTCGGACAAAAGAATATCATCGTCGGAAATCTGAATGGTCAACTTTGGTTCTATCTTGAACGATAGGTACTTATGTAGTATCATAATTGCTTTTGTCACACCCTCCGGAACAGTCTCTCCTCCGAACTTTTCTTCCGGCGTTGATAATGGATAAAATGTCACACAAATAATTGCGGAAAATTTTCCGCAATCAAAAAAAAGCAACTACCTTTGTCCGCATCAAATCATCAAAAAAACCAATCTATAAAACGAATATCTATGTCAAAAGTAACAGTTATCGGCGCTGGTAACGTAGGTGCTACTTGCGCGAACGTATTGGCGGTCAATGAAGTGGCAAATGAAGTCGTCCTGATAGACATCAAGGAAGGTTTGTCGGAAGGCAAAGCCATGGATATCATGCAGACAGCACAGTTGATGGGATTTGACACGGTTGTCACCGGTGTTACCAACGACTATGAGAAGACTGCCAACTCCGACGTTGTTGTAATCACATCGGGTATGCCTCGTAAGCCCGGCATGACGCGCGAAGAGTTAATTGGTGTGAACGCCGGTATCGTCAAGAGCGTAGCCATGAATGCTCTCAAGTATTCTCCAAACGCTATTTTTGTTGTTGTCGCAAATCCTATGGATCCAATGGCCTATCTGACATTGAAATCGCTCGGTTTGCCCGACAACCATGTGATTGGAATGGGAGGCGCACTTGACAGCAGCCGACTGAAATACTTCTTGAGCCAAGCCATCGGGTGCAATGCCAATGAGGTAGAAGGACTCGTCATTGGTGGTCATGGTGATACGACCATGGTTCCCCTTGTGCGTCTTGCCACCTACAAAGGCGTGCCTGTTAGTCAGTTCCTTACGCCTGAACAGCTCGAGCAAGTAGCTCAGCAGACGATGGTCGGAGGTGCAACGCTGACCAAACTGCTTGGAACGTCAGCGTGGATGGCTCCAGGTGCAGCAACGAGTTACCTTGTAGAGTCAATCGTGAAGAATCAGAAGAAGATGATTACCTGCTCGGCAATGTGCTACGGCGAGTATGGCATGAACGACATCATGATGGGTGTTCCGTGCATCATCGGCCGCAACGGTATTGAGCGGATTATCGAGCTCGACCTGAACGAGGAAGAACGCGCCAAACTGGCTGCCAGCGAAGCCGCTGTTCGCAAGACAGACCAAATCCTCCACGACATCAAGGCCCTCTAAACCGGCCCGAAACATCAAACTGCGGGAACAGCCGTCGACGCTGTTCCCGCAGTTTTTATTTGAACACACCTGACGCCCGGCTTCAGGTGTCCTTCCTGCAAGACTGCCGAGTTGTCTTCCGGACAAGGCAGACGGCCTACACGCCTGATGAATATCGCCAAAGTCGCTGCTTCTGCCGACTCCATGACGCTCTGTCACGACCGAAAGAAAGGACAGGAGGAAGCTATACGTCTGATGGAGATCTCTCCATAATCTATTGCTTCATAGACAAAGACTGTCAAAAACCCTGTCTGCTTAATGCGCTTCAAGCCAGTTGGCTCCAATGCCACAGTCGGCAATCAGGGGGACGCTTAACGTCATGGCATGCTGCATCTCCTCAACAACAATCTGCTGCATCTGCTCCTGTTCTTCGAGAGGAACACTGAAGCACAACTCGTCATGCACCTGAAGGATCATCTGACTGTGCATCCGTTCTTCCTGCATGCGCCTGCTGATGCGCACCATTGCTATCTTGATGATATCTGCGGCTGTACCCTGAATAGGAGCGTTGACAGCATTGCGTTCGGCAAATCCGCGTACGACACTATTGGCCGAGTTGATGTCAGGCAGGTAGCGCCGGCGGTGCAGGAGCGTCTCAGCATATCCTGACTGGCGCACCTGCTGCTTAGCTTGCTCAATAAACTGGGCTATCTTGGGATAAGTGCTGAAATATCCGTCAATCAGTTCTTTAGCCTCCTGCCTTGATGACCCGAGCCGCTGCGCCAGTCCGAAGGCCGAAATGCCGTAGATGATGCCAAAATTGGCCGTCTTGGCTTTGCGGCGCATGTCGGAGGTAACTTCATCAATCGGGACGTGATAGATGCGTGCAGCCGTGGCAGCGTGGATGTCATGTCCGTCGCGGAAGGCCTGTATCATGTGCTCGTCCTGACTCAGGTGCGCCATGATGCGGAGTTCAATCTGTGAGTAGTCGGCACTCATAAACACGCAGCCCCCGTCAGGGATGAAGGCACGCCTAATCTCCTTTCCACGCTCGGTGCGTACGGGACTGT